>JADLHS010000188.1 GCA_020848635.1 Limisphaerales bacterium | reverse complement strand
CCGGAATCAGCAGCCCGAGCCAGGTGGGAAGGGAATTTGCGTTCATGTTCATGGTGGGCCGAGAGTGTCCCAGCCCGAACTGACGTCAAGTGCAAACGGCCTGCAAGGTCACGACGTTGGGGCGCGGAGATCGGTGGAGGTCGCTCTCACTCCCCGGCTTCACACCTGGTTGCTGCCGCCCTGCAAACACTTGTTGGTCGCAGCCCTGGCAATGCTCTTCCTCCCGAGCCATAAAGCCCGGGCGACGGAACTGGCCGTGGAAGAAATCCGCCTCCCGCCACTGCGGATTCAGGGGCGAGTCGCCCGGGTCCACACGCAAGGGCTGGAGATGGCGGCAGGGAAATACTACGTGACGGCCCGGCGGGGGGATGTTCGTCCCAAACGAGCTTGGCTGCTGCGATCCGAGTCCGCCGGCGTGGATTGGGACGCTTGGGACATCACGCCGGAGGATGTCCCAGGAGAGGTCACCGCTTTGGATCATCCGGGCGGCATGCAGTCGGATGGATCCCGGTTGTGGATTCCGCTGGCTGAGAGCAAACGAAATGGCCGCAGCATCGTTCGCGCCTTCAAACTCGCGGACTTGGTCGCCGGTGGACGATTGAAAGCGGATTTTGGGTTTTCCGTCCAAGACCATATTGGGGCGGTGGCGGTCGCCGCCGATCGCCAACTGCTCTTCGGGGCCAGTTGGGACACGGAGCGGGTTTACGTTTGGGATTTTCAAGGTCGTTTGCAGCGGACGCTCACCGGCGCGGAACTGAAAGCGCGCGGACTGGGGGTGGGAGCAGGTCCAGAAGGACGACCGGGTGTTGCCGTGCAGGATTGGAAGTTTGTTGGCGAGCGGCTTTTCGCCTCGGGCCTTTTTCGCGCACCTGGTTCGGAGGCGGTGACCACCGAAAGCCGCATCTTTTGGTTCACCGGTTTTCTCGAACCGGACTTCCAACGCTGGACCGTCACGCTGCCAAGGCCGAAGGGGATCATGCTCGCACGGGAAGGGATGGCGGTTTCGGATGGCAAAGTTGGCTTTCTGCCCGAAGATTTGGGAGGATCCAACCGGATGTTCCGGGTGTCCGTTCCGGACCTCCTGCAACGAGGTGCGGCCGGGCCGCTCGGCCACACTCACCCCCCCTGATTATTTATGAAATCATCGCACAAACACCCCGGTGACTTGACGCCAACAATTTATGCCCTTGTCGTTGCGTTGGCTTTCATCGCTCAGCCCGCCAGGGCCACTTCCGTCGAACGGGCTACGAATATTACCTCCTATCCCGACGGCCGACCGGCGGCCAAGTATCGGTTGGAAGCGCAGGATCAGGGACCGGTATTGTGCCACGGTGATGGGCCCGGGCAGTGCGACTATCTCGGTGCCCGTGATGTGTGGGTCTGGGAGGACGGTGGCCGCTACTTCATGCATTACGACGGTGCCGGCACCAACGGTTGGCTTGCCTGCCTGGCCACCAGCAAGGATCTCGTTCACTGGACCAAGCTCGGCCCGGCGCTGCCGCTCGGTAGCGCGGGCACAGACGACTCCGCCTCGGCTTCTTACGGCGTGACGTATCGGGAGGGCAAGAACTGGCACTTGTTTTACCTCGGGACGCCCCACACCACGCCGGCGCCCAACTATGTGCCCGCCTTTCCCTACCTCACGCTTAAGGCCCGCGCCGCCGCGCCGACCGGGCCGTGGGTCAAGCAACCGGACGTGCTCCCGTTTCGCACGCAAGCCGGCACCTACTATTCCGCCACGGCCAGCCCGGGCCATGTGATCGAGCAGGACGGTGGGTGGCTCATGTTTTTCAGCGCTTCGACTTCAGATCCGATTCTCCGCACCCTGGGAATTGCGCGAACCCGAAGCCTCAATGACACCTGGCGCATAGACACGGAACCCATCGTGCCGGCCGCCGAGCAAGTTGAAAACTCGTCGCTTCATTACGAACCGAAGAGCCGGACCTGGTGGTTGTTCACGAATCATGTGGGTTTGCGCGCCGGACTCGAATACACCGACGCCATCTGGGTCTATTGGACTACCGATCTGAACCACTGGAACCCGGAGCACAAGGCGGTGGTGCTCGATGAGCGCAACTGCAAGTGGTCGCGGCACATCATCGGCCTCCCGTCCGTCGTGAAAGTGGGTAAACGGCTGGCGATATTTTACGACGGTAATGTGGCGGAGCAGATGCCTCCGGGGGTGAAGAGCCACATGAACCGCGACGTGGGGCTCGCGTGGCTTGAACTGCCATTGCTCCCGCTATCAGCCAAACAGAACTAACAGGCGCACCGGGTTTTCGCGGTCCGGCCAATGGAGCGGCCATCTACGGCTCGGGAGCAGGTTGGCCGGGACGCTTTGCCCACTTTAATCCCGGTGATTTGCCGGCGGCGATGGCCTGCCAGTATTCGGCTTTGGCCGCTTCGTAAATACCAAGCAACCCGCGCGCGTCGCGGTCCCGATCCACAGCAATCCAGTAATTTGGTTTGCGGGCGGCGGGATGGGAGAGCAGGAATTTCGCGCCTTCCGTGCGGATGATGGTTGTTATGGACCGATCCGTGCCGTCGGGATTGATGATCCCGAAATCGCTGCGTTCGTTCAGGCGATAGCCGCCGGGATACCACCAGAAGAAAACCCCGTTTGCGTCGGAGGCTTCGAGCATCCGGTAAAAGTCCCGGTAGTAACTCGCCGCAAACTCGAGCTTCTCCGGCGCGGGCGACATGCTCAGCGGATCCCAAACCGAGGTGCCCATCTCCGCCCAGACCAGGGGCTTGCCGGAGTCGCACAACCGGGCGTAGCCCGCGGTGAAGCGTCCCGGCTTTACCTTCTCCCAATCGCCGATTCGCCCATAGGCTTCCGGCTCCCAAATATCCACCGCGTCGGTGAGGCTGTAGAAATCGTAGGGCAAAAAGGCGTCCCAGTTGAACGTCGGGTCGCCCGCGTGTTGCATGCGGAAACTGACAGCGTGATTTGGATCAATGGACTTCACCCGGCGCCGCGCTTCGGCGTATTTGGCCCGCAGGAAGTCGTCGAGGAAACGTCGGTAATCGGCCACGCATTGGCGCCACGGGCCGTCCTGGAGGAGCCACGCGGTTGGCGGCACGGCGGGTGATTGGGCGTCGGAGCTGCCCACCACGTTCGTGCCCCAGGCCTTCTCCACCGCCCCGCGCTGGCCGATATGCGTTTCGACCCATTCGGCCCAGGCGGTTTGATAAGTTTGCTGCTGTTGCGGGTGGCCGCCGTGACTGGGTTCCCACGCAAGGTCGTAGGCGAATACGGTGTCGTTTTGCGCCAACCGGTAATGCTCAATGAGTCCCTTCATC
This sequence comes from Limisphaerales bacterium, assembly GCA_020848635.1. Classification (GTDB taxonomy): domain Bacteria; phylum Verrucomicrobiota; class Verrucomicrobiia; order Limisphaerales; family JADLHS01; genus JADLHS01. Next base: position 3,441 of record JADLHS010000188.1, on the reverse strand, counting down.
TCGTTCCAACGAAAGTCCAGCGGCGTCCCCGGGCGCAGCGAAAGGTTCACGTGCAAGTCGAGTTCTTCACAGCGCCGTAGGAAGTCCAGCAGGTGCTGGGCGCCGAGCGATTCGTGATAGATGAACACGCTCACCGCGTTGAGGTTCATCGCTTTGATTCGGCGCAAGTCGCGTCCGATGATTTCGGGATCGTAAGCGCCGCGCCCGACCCAATGTTCGAAGTGCTGCTGGTTGGCCAGCCCGATGCCGCTGGATGGCATATAATTTACGCCATGCGCTTTCCATGGTTGTCCGCGCTGCCAGAATCCGCCCGCGCGCGCTTCGATAAACGCCGGATTAGTTTTCGGCCGCCACAGGCCGATCTCATGGCTCAGGCCATCCAGCCACTCGCCATCCGCCCGCAAGGTGACGCGGACAACTGATTCAGCGGAGTTGCGAAGGCGGGCCTGGGTTTCAACCGTTGCCGTTTGGTCCGGGGCAAGTCGGAGCGAAGTCGCCTTCAAAACCCGTCGGCCCCCGGGCGGGCGGGTGTCCAGCTCCAGCGCGAGCGAAAGGTTGGTCGCCGCGTTCGCCCCGAGATTTACGATGCGGGCGCCGACGCTGAACGTTTGGTTTTCAAATACGGTGAAGAACTCCGCCCCACCTTCGACCAAGAACACGCCGCGCCGCATCCGGTCCAGGGTTTGCTGAAGACAGTTTTTCACCAAAGGTTGTTGATAGAAGTCGGCGGCGGACGGGGTGAAGACCGCCCAGACTCCACCGCGGTAGGGTGGTTGGACATGAACCATGAGCGCGGCGATGGCGCCCCGGTAATCATCATTCGTCGAATCGTGGGCAGTCAGCAACGGCTCCCAGCGAAAGGGCCGCTCTTGATTGAAGCCCACTCCGCGCGGGCGCGGATGCAGGCCCAGGAGCGGGGCCGTTTCGGCCGGGTCGGCTTTCGACCGTTGGCGGGGCGCTTGGGTTCCGCTCGCTTCATAAACCAATACGTTCGTTGCGATCGGAAAAAACTGGTAGCCGGGCGCGAAGGACTCGAGATGCGGCAGCTTGATTTCATCGGGCAGGCTCGCGTCACCAAATGGACTGGTCGCTGTGCCGAGATCGGCGAACCAGTATTCCTGCCGTTCGCCTTCCACCGCGGTGTGCGTATGCGCCAGCCCCACGACGAAGCGTGCCGCGTTCCGGGGCTGAAAGCAGTCCTGCTCGCCCCGTCGTGCCGGCGGTGGTTCCCAGGCCTTGAAGGCGGCCGGCGTGAGCGCGTAACTTCGCCATTCGGGGGTGAGTGCGACCGTTGCGATCCATCGCGAGCCGTCGGTTTCCGTGCATTCGAGCGCAAGTTGCTTCGTGTGCGAACCGCCTTTGGCGCGAAAACAGGTGAGCGTCTGGCCCGGAGCATAGGCGTTTGTCAACGGCGGGCTCATAAAAGTATCCCAGCCGGTGAGCTTCCCGATATCCACATGCAGCGCCTTGCCATTCTGGGCGGCGACGATTTCGTGGCGCGTGGGGATGCTGGGATCGTTGCTGGTTCGTTGCCACAAACGCAAATCGTCATCTTGGCCAAAATCGAACAAGATTCGTTCCGGCTTCACGGTGGCCAGCGCGGCATTGAAGTCGGCGCGCGAAACCCAGCGTCCATTCAAATCAAAAACCGCCTGTTCCCACGCCGGCAGGCCCAGCGCCAGCAGATCACCCCCCGCTTGCAGGAAACTTTCAACCGCAGGAGCCGCCACTGCCGGCAAAGACCTGGCCCCTGGCAAGACCAGCAGGTCAAACTGTTTCGGGGATAGGGTGGAAGTATTTGTCAGGCTGGCCGTATTGATAAAGCTCACAGCATAGCCGGCGGCTGAAACTTGATTTGCGATAATGCGGGCAAGCGTTTCGTCGTGGCCTGGCGACGGTTCGCGGAAGACGGCCGCCCGCGGCGGCTCGGAGGCCGCCAAGTCCGCCGCGAACAGCATCAACGTCGCAACCAACCGCCCGCCAAGGGTGGCGGCGGCAGGGAGGGGCAAGAATTGGTTCGGTCTCAACCGTGCGGTCGGGCTGACGACCGTCAGCATGAATTGATTCAAGCGCATTGCAGGGACGGTTGTCGCCGAATTCCTGGCGGGATGCACGGAGAATTTGCATTTACCGATGCCAGGCGATAACCGGTCATGCCTTGCTCAAGGGCAACAAAACGTTTGCACGGCTGGATTGCGGGGGTTAAATGAATCCCAGCCAATGATCATTTCAGGATGAAATCCACGCCCAACGCCACGTACGCGTTCACCTTGATCGAACTGCTGCTGGTGATTGCGATCATCGGCATTCTTGCGGCCATGCTGCTGCCGGCCTTGAGCCGGGCCAAGGCCAAGGCGCAGCAGATCGGCTGCCTTAACAACTATCGCCAGCTTCAACTTTGCTGGCAGATGTACACTGACGACCAGCAAGATAACCTTCCCGCCAATGAGGCCGTGGTGTACGTCCCCTCGCGTACCGCCCTGACGACCAGGATCAATTCCTGGCTGCACGGTAACGCGTACACCGACACGACTTTGACGAATATTGAAAACGGTGCTCTGTTTCGCTACAACCAGTCCGTCAGCATTTACAAGTGCCCGGCAGACAAATCCACCGTCCGCGATCAGGGACAAATTCCGCGTACCCGCACCGTGTCCATGAGCATCTACATGAACGCGATCACGAACCCGGGCAACTCCGACTACCGCAAGTGCTGGCACAAGACTTCCCAGATCCTCAAACCGGGACCGGCCCGGGCCCTCGTGTTCATCGACGAACACGAAAACAGCATCCAGCAATCCACGTTTTGCGTGAACACTCCCGGCCTCCAACTCTTCGGGACGGCGCCGTGGGAGTGGATCAGTTTCCCGGCCACGCGGCACAATAACGGTTGCACGTTGACCTTCGCCGACGGGCACGCTGAAACCTGGCGCTGGCGGGAGCCGCGGACCATGGAAATCAGCCGCAAGGCCGGCTGGATTGCCTGGCCGGCGAATCGTTCCACGGGAGTTCATGACCGTGATCTGGGGCGACTCCTCCAGATCGTGCCCGAGCAGGTGCCGATTTTTTGAATCAGAATCGGTTTGCGGACTTTCGGTCGCGGTCGCCGAAGTGGGAAAACTGCGAAGTTTTATGTCGCGCCGATGTACAGCCCGAGCCTCCTTGCTTTGGCGGTGGCTTTTGAACGGACGCTTAACGAAGTTGACCTGTCCTTGCCGACGGAGCTAATTTTGAACGATGAAACTAAAACTCCCAGCCGCCAGCGAACCCCCCCGCGCGGCCACCGCTGCCAATCAGTCCGATTCGCCCAGCACCTTTACCCGCCGCTCTTTCCTGCATGCCATGGGCATCACCGCCGCCGGTTGGGGTTTGGCTCCGGTCGTCCATGCCGAGGAGAAGCTGATTCAAGGGTTTGAGCGGGCGGCGGAAAATCCTAACGCT
>JADLHS010000187.1 GCA_020848635.1 Limisphaerales bacterium | reverse complement strand
CAAGGTCGTTGGGGTTCTGCAAAACTTCCGGGAGGGCGCCATTGCAGAGCGTGAAGGCCGCGGCTGAAAGCCGTTGCGAAAGGGCCGTGCGCTTGGTCGTCACCGCCGTTTCCACCGCGTGCGCAATCGCATCAATGCCGGTGCCGGCCGTAACCCGCGGCGGCTGCGAAACGGTCAGCCGCGGATCCAGAATCGCGACGCGGGCCGCGCATTTGGGATCAAGACACGCCATCTTCTGATGCGTTTGCTCGTCGGCGATGAGCGCGGCGCTTTGCAGCTCGCTGCCCGTGCCCGCCGTCGTGGGAATTGCGATGAACGGCAACATCGGCTTCGTGGCCTTGCCCACGCCCCAGTAACCCGCCATGCGCCCGCCATTGGTCAGAATGAAATTGCACCCCTTCGCCGTGTCCATCGAACTGCCCCCGCCCAGACCGACTAAACAATCCACCCCCGCCGCTCGCGCCGCCGCGACGCACTCGTCCACACACTTGGTGGTGGGATTTTCCCGGACGCGGTCGAACACGGTGACCCGCAATCCGGCGGCAGCGAGATACTCTTGGACCCGGCCCGCGTGGCCGGCGGCGACAATTCCCGCATCCGTTACGAGCAAAATATTGTTTGCGCCCATCTCCCGCGCCAAGTCACCCACGCGCTCGACGCAACCCACGCCCAACACCAGGCGTGTCCGAGAGGGGAAATCAAAAGCCCTGAGGACTGAGGGCGGCACATTATGATTGGCTTCTGGCATCGTCGTTGGACCGCACCTTACCGGAAATCATTCATCGCGGGCAAGCCGGGTGGTTGGCGCTGGAGCGCGGGCGATCCCCCGCCCCCAGCGCGCCGCCAGACAAGGACAGCGTGAAGCTACTCCGCCAATCTCACCACCATCACGCGCTGCGACCAGGGACCGGTCGCGCACCAGCGCACCCACCACTCCACCTCAAAAAAAGGGCTTGACGCCACCGGGTAAACTGTCCTAGTGTCATAGGACAGAAAACAAATATGGTCTTTCAGGTTGATTTCAAAGCAGGCAAGCCGGTTTACCTCCAACTGGTGGATCAGGTGCGCTACGCGGCGGCGTCCGGCGGGTTGCGGCCCGGCGAGCCGCTGCCCTCCATCCGCCCGCTCGCCGAGGAACTGCGCGTTAATCGCAACACCGTCGCCAAGGCTTACACGGAACTGGAAAGCCAGGGCGTGATTGAAACGCTTCCGGGCAAGGGTTGCTTTCTCAAGGAAAACAATTCCCCGTTCACCAAGCCCGTCCGGCAGAAACTTTTGCTCAAGGAAGTGGACGAAGCCGTGGTGATGGCGCATCACCTGCAAGTGGATCGCGAGGCGTTTCTCGCGCTGGTCAAGGAACGGCTCGACCACTTCGAGCGCAAGGTCGCCAGCCACGAGGAAAAGGCATGAGCTTACTCCTTTCAGTCACAACCAAGGCTATTGGTGGATTGCGGCCTTCCCCCTCACCCCAACCCTCTCCCGCCGGCAGAGGGAGAATAATCCGCCGGTTTTTCGGGTGTCGAAAGTCGGAGATTTCTCGGAAGTCCCTTGCAAGACAGCGGACGGCCAAACGCTGTTCCCTCTCCCCGGGGGAGAGGGTCAGGGTGAGGGCGAGCGGCACAACCATTCTCAAAAGCTACCGTTTCCTTCCGAGGTGAAACCATGAACGAAACCCCTGTCATCCAAATTCAGAACCTGACCCGGCGCTACGGCAAGCAGGACGCCGTGAACGTGCTCAGCCTCACGGTGCGCCCCGGTCGGTGCTACGGCTTCTTCGGGCGCAACGGCGCGGGCAAGACCACCACCATCAAATGCCTTTTGAATCTGCTGCGCCCCACGAGTGGCAGCGTGCGCGTGTTCGGCCTGGATCCGCAGAAAGACGAGGTCGCCGTCAAATCCCGTATCGCCTACGTGCCGGACGTGGTGGCGTTTTACCCGTGGATGACCGTGCGCGACACGCTCGCCTACCTGGCGTCGTTTCGCGCGCATTGGAACCGCGACATCGAAGCCGACCTGTTGCGCCGCTTTGGATTGAACGCCACGCAGAAGACGACCGCGCTTTCCAAGGGGCAACGCACCCAGCTCGCGCTCATCGGGGCGATATGTCCGGAGCCGGAACTGCTGCTGTTGGACGAACCCACTTCGGGCCTCGATCCTATCGTGCGCCGCGAGTTCATTCAGACGGTCATCGGTGCGTATCAATCCGGCGATGCCGGGCGGCGGACGGTTTTTGTTTCGACGCATTTGATCTCCGAGTTCGAGGGGCTGATTGATGAATTCACGATCATCGAACAGGGGCGCGAGTTGTTGACGATGGACGCCGATGCCGCACGGGATCGGTTTAAGAAAATCCGCGCCCGTTTTGCCCAGCCGCCCGCCCGGCTCGACCTGCCCGGCGCATTGAGCGTGAAACAGAATGGTCGGGAAGTTGAAATCGTGGCCAATGGCAGCAGCGAAGCCCTGTTGGCGAAGCTGAAGGCACACTCCCCGGAAGAGGTCCAGACGGAATCGCTGACGCTGGAAGAAATCTTTGTGGCGTCCAACACCCTCGGCTCGACGAAATCATGAACGCGTTGGTGAAAAAGGAAATCCGCCTCTTGCTGCCCGCGTGGATTGTGGCGCTGTTGCTGGTCCTGGCGCCGCTGCTGTTGGGCGGGTTAATTGATGATAACGAGCCTACCGGGATCACAAACGTACTGACAACATTCGGCGTGGCCATCGGCGGAGTGGTGCTCGGACTGGCGGGTATTGGAAGGGAGTTGACCGCTCGCACCTTCTCGCTCCTTTTGGCCCAACCCCGTTCCCGGGGAGAATTCTGGCGCGCGAAACTCAGTGTCCTCTTCGTCTCCCTGATTCCGTTGGCACTGATCCTGGGATTGGTGAGCCGCCAATTTGTCCCGTCACCGGATCGTGGGGACTTTGGGCTCGTCTGGCTTCTGACGGCGAGTGTCGCGGTGACCGGTGGCCTGTGGACGACCTTGCTCTTCCGGCAGATTATCGCGGCATTCTGGATTTCCGTGCTTCTGCCGCTCGCGATCTTGGTGTCCGTGTTGTGGTTGTTTCTGGGCGACGAGAGCGCGGGCGAAAAAACCCGCGAGACCATCGCAATCGTGCTTCTGCTGGCCTACTCGGTCGCCGGATATTTCTTTGCGCGCTGGCAGTTCCGCCACGCGCAGGATACCGCCTGGACCGGTGGAAACGTTTCGCTGCCGAGCGCCGAGCGTTGGTTGCCGTGGAAACGCACGGAAACAGTGCGGCCGAAAATGCATCCGCTCCGGGCGCTGTTGGGCAAGGAATTTCAATTTCAGCAGGTGAGCTTCCTCCTCGCCGGGTTGTTGTTGCTCGTGCAAATCGCTGTGCTGCTCGTGCAAAAGTTCGTGAACCTGAACGAGAATTCCGTGCTCGCGATGATCGTGCAACATTTCTGGGGCTTGTGGATCGTCATGCCCCTGTTGGTCGGGTGCAGCGCCGTGGCGGAGGAACGCAAGCTCGGCACCCTGGAACCGCAACTCTGCCTGCCGGTCTCCCGCGCGTGGCAATTCGCAGTGAAGGTATTCGTCACACTGGTTTGCGGCACTGTGCTCGGCGCGCTCGTGCCCGTTCTGGTCGAGGTCATCAATCCCGGCCGAGGATCGAACCCGATGGATTTTGCCGCCGGTTGGACGCTGGCCTGCATCTGTGTCGCGTTCGTCGCCTTCTATGCCTCCTCGCTGACACAGCAACTGCTCCAAGCGATCGGCGCGGCGATCGGGATCGTCGTCGTCGGGCTGTTCCTCGCAAACTGGTTTATCGGCAGCTTTTCGCGTGGGCGTGATGCCTTCAGCTTGTTTGGCGCGACCCTTTGGCAAGGGCCGTTGGTCCTCTTCGTTGGCGCGGCGGTGATGTTACTCTTCGCCATGGGCCACAGTTGGCGGCGACTGCGATGGTTTTGGGCAAGTTTGTTGGCGCTGATTGCAGTGGCGCTCTGGCTGGGCGATATCCAGGCGATGCTCGCGGGCGGACTTGCAGCCGCGTATGACGGATTCAAAACCATCACGCTCATCGGCGTGGCGGCAGCCTTGTGCCCGGTGGCGCTGACGCTGGCGCTCGCCGCCAAGAACTTCAAACATGCCCAGACTTCCCTCTCTCTTTGGTGGCGCAACTCGGCGACGTGGCTCGGCTGCTTCGCCCTCACCGGCGTCATCACCGCGCTCGTTTACAACCGCGTCTGGGAACTCGCAATGCCGTTCGAGCCACCCGCCGGTGCGCTGCGTTTGAGCGGTCCGGTGCAACCGGTCATCGCGGGTACTTACCTTGATAGCCCCACGGTCATGCTCTTGCCGGACGGCCGATTGTGTGCTTACGAAGCATTCGAGTTCGACCCGACATCCATGGGGCCAGCCAGCTTCAGCCAGTCAGGAGGATACGGATCTTCTTGGCGCCCAGTTCAGAATCCGGCGGTTGAATTTATCGGCGACTCGAACTGGGTCTCGGTTGCGACCACACACACCGAACTCGTCGGAGTGAAGTCCGACGGTTCGCTCTGGAAAGCGCCTTGGAAAGCGCCTTGGTTTGAACGATCGGAGAGCGGAAATAGAGTTACGACTTTTGCTGTCGGGAGTCGGAAAGAAGAGGGCACAGCCGTGCATGCGGCAGCAGTCAACCTCTCGCGCGTTGGCACTGTAGCCGACTGGGCCAAGGTTGCTGCGAGCTATAAGCATTGCGTCGCACTTAAACGCGACGGCACGATCTGGGGTTGGGGTGACAATAGCAACCAGCAGTTGGGCGACGGGCCAAAGTTCATCACCAACGCACCCGTGCAAATGGGTCAGGCTACAACCTGGACCGCAGTTTACGCCGGCAACGGACATTCCTATGCCGTGAACCGCCAAGGTGAGATTTGGAAATGGGGAAAGTTCGCGACCGACATCTACCAGCGAAAGATGGAAGAAGGACCGGTCAAGTTGAACGTCAAAGTGCCCGGCGTCCGCAGTGTCAGTGCGGGCGATAATAATTTCGATTTGATCCTCGACACGGATGGTAACCTCTGGGGACTTGGCCTCATCCCTCCGGCACTGCGCGGTGAAGGCTATGGCATGGAGTATTTTTCAGAACCGAGGCGGCTGGGCGGCTCGAACTGGTTGGCGGTCAGTTGCAGTTGGCAAGGGTTGCTTGGGGTGAAAACGGACGGCACCCTCTGGCTCCAACGCAGCCGTGATTTCTACAACTGGCCGCTGCCAAAGCTGGCGCAGCTCGGCAAGCGCACCGATTGGATTGCCGTGAAGTCAGAATGGGAAGCCGACCTAGCGCTCTCCAAGGATGGCACGATCTGTCGCTTTGGAGGCATGTCGTCCAGACACGAGATTGAACTCCTCGCCCCCACCCGCCGCGTCACGTGGAGTCTCAACCTGCTCGACGCAGCCAAGTGAACCGGGCCGCGAGCCTTACCACGCCCGCTCGATGCTCCGCCGCTGCCAGAGGAACTCAAACCTGTTGCCCACGTGGAGTGCGATTCATTTTGCTTCTCGGGCAATCTTCGCCTCCAGGAACATTCGGTCTTCGGCGTCTTTCTCACGAAAGGTTTGCTTGGTTCGCAGGAGCAGTTTTGCCGACGCAAAGGGGATCGGCACGCCATCAATCGTGAATACTTGAATCTCCGACTCCCCATCCCGGTAGGAAATCCCGCAGGCCAGTGTCATCAAATCCACGACCACTTCGTCGCAGATCCGCACGACAACGTAGTTGCGCAGGTCGTCCTCGCCGAGTTCGAGGACGGCTTTGTCCGGCAGCACCTCCAGCGCTTTCTTGGCCCGGAGCTGGTTTTCCGGTGAGTCGTCAATGAGAACATCAATGTCCATTGTCGCGCGCGTGAAGCCATGCTGGTTCACGGCGAAACCGCCGACCACCATGTAATTCGCGCCCTGGGCGTTGAGGCTGCGGCAGACCGTGAGGAGGTCGGTTACTGTGGGTGGGCGGCTCTCGGCCGGGTGAGCATTTTCAGGGTCCATTCACGCTCCTCGTCGTAGGTTTTAAAGCGATGAACGCCTTTGGGCAGAAAAGGTTGGTCGCCCCGCAACTTGATCATCAACTCGAAGAAACCTTGCGTCCCCTCCAGACCGCCGGAGTAGGGCTTCCGTCGCCCCAGGATTTTCATGTCGCCTTTCTTTTCCATCGCCCGGCAAGACTAGCTCTGAACCCGTAGAATCTCAAAGCTCATTTAGCGTATCACCACGCCCGCGCCATGCTCCGCCGCTGACAGCCAAGGTTGGTCTGCTTTCGGTTTTCAACCTTGTAGTTCGCCGCTTTTGCTGTCCCCTTTTCCATTCGGCGGGGATTAGATGGTAGAAACAAGCGACATGAACGACCAGGAACTCATCCAAACGTTTGCAGACCAGCATTCGGACGCGGCCTTTGCCGAACTGGTGAATCGCCATATCGGCTTCGTTTACGCCAGTGCATTACGGCAGGTGCAAAAGCCGGATCTGGCCGCCGACGTGGCACAAGCGGTTTTTCTGCTGCTGGCCCGCAAAGCATCGGGCCTGCGCCACGAAGTGGTGCTTTCCGGTTGGTTGTTTCGCACCACTCGTTTTGTGGCCACCCGCGCGGTGCGGGCCGAACAGCGGCGGCAACGCCGGGAACAGGAGGCGGCCGTTATGAACCTGCAGAATCAAATCTCAAATCCGGAAGAAACCCTCAGGCACAATATCGGCCCCCACCTCGACGATGCCATGGCCGCATTGCCCGAAATCGACCGCCGGGCCGTCTTGTTGCGCTTCTTTGAGAATAAACGAATGCGCGAAGTTGGCGAACGACTCGGTCTCGGCGAGGACGCGGCCAAGAAACGCGTGACCCGCGCGGTGGACAAGCTGCGGGCTTTTCTCGCCGGCCGCGGGGTGACGCTCTCAAGCGTTGCGCTCGGGACGCTGCTGTTTGAGTTCCAGAGCCACGCCGCACCCGCTGGGTTGGCAACGGTGATTTGTGCTGCGGTCGGAACAAGCGCGACCGCAACCTCCGCGACAGTCGCCGGTTTGGTTGTCGGAGGACTGCGCGACTGGCTGTGGTTGAAAACCCGCACCTTGCTGCCTTGGGTGGCGGCGGTTGCCGTCCTCGTCACGGGCACAGCCGTCTTGGTCTTCGAGCGGGCGTCACAAGGAAAAACCGTTGTCGCTCTGGTTGCGCCCGCCGATGGAAACCTTGATGGATCTTCCGGCGCCACCGATTTGCCGACGACTCGACCAGATGTCGCTTTGACGAGTGAAGCCGAGCGTCATCTGATTCTAAGCGTCTTCGACCGGGTAGAGAACCGGCCAATCACCGGCGCACATGTGCTGGCCCAGGTGTGGGGTGCAGGCAAAGTTGATCGTTCGAGCGAATCCACGACGGGAGCGGATGGCGCGTGCGTGCTCACCGTACCGCAACCGCCCTTCAGCACGTTTCGTGTCTGGCTCTCAGCGCCCGGCTACGTTCCGTTGATGATGGATTGGCAGGCGCATGAGTTTTCCAAGTCGGATGTGTTCCATGTTACCCGACTGACCCGCGGTACGGTTCTGAACGGAGAAGTGCGCGACGCGGACGGCCACCCGGTGGCCGATGCCAAAATCAAATTTGGCGGACCGGGAATTGATATGACGCAACGGGAAAACATTGCCTTCCATCGTCGCTTCTCCATCTGCACGACCGATGCAACGGGCCGTTTTCAATCTTACCAAATACCCTCCGAATGGACCGGTGGCGGCGGTATCGCGGTTGGTGTCGCCCACCCTGCGTTTGCTGAGGAAACATTCTGGCTCTCCGACCCAAAGCAACTCGCCACGAATCATCTGGTCATTCTGACGACAGGCGTCGCGTTGCGCGGTCAGGTCGTCGGGCCGCGCGGCGATCCGGTGTCGGGCGCCGGTTTGCAGGAGGACGAAAAGATGTTCGGCTTGGAAACCAAAACCGATCTGGATGGGCGCTTTGAATTCCCCCACGTCAAACCAGCCAACTACACACTGACGATACGGGCCGAGGGCTACGCCCAGTTGAAACAAACGCTGCTGGCGGAAACGAACGGCCCGGAGGTCACGCTCCAACTCGAAACGGAGCCACCGGGTGAACCCCTGAAACCGAATCGCCTCCAATTGTTCGGCACGATCGTAGATGCGGAGCACAACGAGCCAGTCCTCCGCTTCCGTGTCCTGCTCAATGAGCGACGCGGCGGGGCGAATCGTCTCTTGGGCGAAGGCGTCAATGGCGCGTTCGATTGGGCAACGGAGATCGGCTTCGCGCGGGAGTTTTCCCTGATAATCGAGGCCGACGGCTATGCGCCGCAAGAATCCAGCGTGCGACAGATTGGCGAACCCGAACCGAAATTTGAGTTTCGACTGGAACGGGCCACGGCCTTGACTGGCGTGGTGCTGCAACCGGACGGCCAACCCGCCGTGAACGCCAGCTTGGGATTGGCAGCTGATTGGAAGTACGGCATGGGGTTGACGGAGGACGGAAAGCTGGTGAATTACGGCCCTCCCTTGAACAGCACCACCACCGATGAACTCGGCCGCTTCTCCCTCCGTACCATGGTTGACGCCGAGAGACTTCTGGTCGCTCATGCGTCTGGCTGCGCCGCCATTCCGGTGGCCAGCGTCACCAACATCTTCATTACTCTCCAATCTTGGGGTCAGATCGAAGGGTTGGTAATTGTGGGTACAAATCCGGCAGCCAATCAGAACGTCAATGTTGGCCATGTCGCCGTTCCCGCGCAAAGCGGGCTGTTAGGGACCTACTACAATACCACGACCGATGCCGGGGGAAGATTTCATTTCAGCAAAGTCCAACCGGGAAGCCATCGGGTCCAACGGTTGATCAAATTTTACAAAGGTGAAACCGGCGCCATCGGGTTCAGTCACGGCCAAACCGTCACTGTGCGCGCTGGCCAGACGACGAGCGTGGTGCTCGGCGGCAAAGGCGCAGCGGTGATTGGCCGGCTTGAGTTGTCCACGCCGGTTAACAATTACGATTGGACTCTGGATCCTCAGGCGCTGGTGCAACAACGGCCCGACCTTCCAGAAGTTCGCCCGGAGGATTTCCATAACAAGGATCAAGCCTTTTCGCGCGCTTTGTTGCTCCGTGATTCGCAGATCACCAAGTATTATCTGAGAATCGAGCCAGACGGCCGCTTCCGCATAGACGATGTGTTGCCGGGTAACTACACGCTCGAAGTGAAGATCAAAGCCCCGCCGTTGGAGCCGATGGCATCCGATGCGTGGATGTACCCACGGCGCGAAATCGGCCGGGTGGATTTATTAGTGGTTGTTTCGGAAGCCGATGCCCGTGAACCCTTGAACTTGCAAACCATTATCATCCCGATCACCAACGCGGCCCCAACCGCAGTGACGACCAAAAAATAAGCGGTCGTCAGCTCACCACGCCCGCTCGATGCTGCGGCGCTGCCAGAGGAACTCGAACATGTTGCCTTCGTGCGGCTGATCCCACGAAATTTTCATCGTCGAAACCGGACCGATGTTCAACCGCTCGATGTGCGGATACGCCATCACTTGATCAATGAACGCCGGGTCTTTGGTGATGACCGAGGCGGCGAGCGTGTAACCGATCTGCTTCAGCATGTCGGCTTGCGGCACTTGCACGACGCTGGCGTAAGGGCAGAGAAATTCACGATTTGCCAGCGGATGCGCGAAGGAGTCGCACAGCACAATTGTCGGGCGCACAAACACGCCGCCGTCGAAAGTGACCTTGCGGAGCGCGGACGGTCCCCGTCCGCAGCACTCCGAATCAGGGGCAGACTCCGAAAATTTATCAGCCCTGTCGTTGCAGGCGGAGGGCTGCGAGCGGGGACCGCTCGCGCTCCGATACTTCGCCGTCACGTCGGTTGCTCCAGGCGTTTTCAGTCCCTCCTCAATCGCGCCATCAATGAACTCTGCCATTTTCGGGTTCGCAAAGCCGGAGAGCCGGGCGTTGGGATCGTCCGCTTTGGCGGGCTGGATGGGCCCCAGCTTCTGCGCCAGTGCGTCGGCGATTTCGGCGGCATACTTCGGCACGACGATGGCCGAGGCGTTGATGCAGGAGCGTCCGCCGTTGTCCGAAATGCTCGCGGCCATGACATCCACGTAATCACGCCATTGCTCGATGCAGTCCTCCCCAATGAGAAACTTGCTCCAGCCCGGGCCGTGAACCTGGATCGCCGGGTTGTGGGCATACTGCTGCGTGGTGGATTTGTCGCCGAAGATCAACGCACGGCTGCAAGTTTTCAAAATCTCCCCCGCGCCTTCGTGGTCGGTCGGATAAAAACCAAACGCCTCCGCCGGGGCCCCCGCCGCGATGAACGCCTGAATCAGCCGATACGGCGTCCACGGTTCTTCCTTGCCCGGCTTGATGATGACCGGCGTCTTGAGCGCGATGCTCGGCAGCCAGAGGGAATTCACCGCCGGCGAATTACTGGGCATCACCAACCCGAGTGCCGGGGTCGTCGGGAAATAGCTCAGCCGCGTCCCGAACTGCTCGCCACTGCCGTTATCAAGGATGGAAAGATCCAGTCCGCGTGACAACCCATTCACCACCGTTTTCATGTTTGTCAGCGCGAGGTGGATTTTCTCCATGTTGCGCCGGACCATGACGTGCGGCAGGCCACTGGTGGCCGAAAGCGTCTCGATATACTGCTGCGGCGATTGCATGTGGCCCTGGTCGCCCAGCGGCAAATTGCCGGTGAGAAACTGCTCGCCCGTCTTCGCGCAAATCTCAATGAGTTGCGCGACCGAGAATTTCTTGAGCGCCGCCTGGCCTTCCGCCACGCGCGCCAGATCCTTGCGCACGATGCCGGCGTTGACCTGGCTGACGGTGGCCTTGACCTCGCCGGTGCGAAAATCTCTCACCTCGGTCTGGTCGAGGCTCGCGTACGGTTTGCCGCGGCGCAGCGCGGGGATGTGTGGGATGCTGCTCATTTCGTTCGGCCAATTATAGCGGGTTTAGGCGGCCATGCGAGGGACAATTCATGCAAGCGGGCGATCGGGGACAAGGCGCGGTGACGAAACGGCCGGAAGACCCAAGGCGCCGACCGGCGGGCGTCAGAGCGGCTGGCGCAGGGATTGGATAAGCCACGCCTGGGGAGCGAAGGGGCGCCGGAAACGGGATGCGCGGCGCCCGGGGGGCGAAACTTAACCAAAATAGCCATTGGCAGACGCGCGCCGCCCTGATATAAACCCCGTCCGCTTTTCGTCGAAGCGGAACAAGCTTTAACCGAAAACGAATTATGTCACAGCATCGCAGTCTGCGCGCGGCTTCCACCTTGGGTGGCAAGCGCAACGTCATGAAGCGCTTCGAGCGCGTCGAAATCCTCAAAAAACGCGGGCAATGGAAGAGCGGCGACCGCATCACCGGCCTGCGCAAGACCAAGCCGGACGCCTGATTTCGGTGTGGGCGGGCGGGGTCGCCGCGGAGGAGTCTGCCCCGCGAATTGGTGCTTATGCCGCACTCCACCCTTTGAACTCCGCGCTTCCCATGGTTCGTCTCCAAAAATTTCTGGCCGACGCGGGGGTCGCGTCGCGCCGCGCGTGCGAACAGATCATCCTCGAAGGCCGCGTGGCGGTGAACGGCCAGCCCGCCCGGGTGCTTGGCACCAAGCTGGAGCCGGCGCACGACCAGGTGACGGTGGATGGCAAACCGGTCCGGCCGCAACGCAAACTCTACCTGGTCCTGCACAAGCCCAAGGGCTGCGTCTGTTCGCGAAAAGATGAGCACGACCGACCGACCGTTTATGATTTGTTGCCCAAGGAATGGGCCGGCGTTTACACGGTTGGCCGGCTGGATTACGGCAGTGAAGGATTGCTTTTCCTGACCAATGATGGAGAATTTGCCCTGCGGTTGACCCATCCCCGCTATGGCGTCCGCAAGCGGTATGTGGCCACGGTGGAGGGCAAAGTTACCGACGAAATGCTCCGCAAATTTACGAGCGGCATTCAGGTGGAAGGCGAGCGGCTCAAGGCGGAACGGGGCTGGCTGGTGACCGCCACCAAGGCCCAGAGCGTGGTGGAACTGGAACTGGCCGAGGGCAAAAACCGCGAGGTGCGGCGGCTGTTTGAATCGCAGGGGCTGGTGGTCCGTCGGTTGTTACGGACGCAGATCGGAAAAATAAAACTGGGCGAACTAAAACCGGGACGATGGCGGGCATTGACACCGGGCGAGATTAAAACTCTACTTTCCTGAGCTATGAAAACAAACTTTTGGCTGACAATTGGCGTGGCGCTGATCACGAGCGGATTGCTGGTGCGGGCGGATGAACAACTGACCTCGGACAAGACGAAGACGCCGCCGCCCGTGGAAAAGTCGGCGAAGAAGAAAGCGGTCAAAGCCCCGGTGGAGAAAAGCTCCGCCGCCGTCGAAAAGCCCATCGTGCTGTCGCCCGGCGCGGCGACCGTTTCCGGCAACCACGTCAACGTGCGCGGCAAGCCCAGTTTTAGGGGCGAAGTGTTCACCAAGTTGAAATCCGGCGATGCCGTCACCGTCATCGAACAGGTCATCGTCGAGAAGCCCAAAGCCGGCGAGCCCTCCCAGTGGGCCAAGATCGCCTATCCCGCCGGTGTCCCGGTCTGGGTGCATAGCTCGTATGTGGACGCGAACAAGACGGTAAAACCGAAAAAACTCAACGTCCGCACCGGGCCGGGGGAAAACTACAGCGTCGTCGGGGTGATCGAACACGGCGCCGCAGTGAAGGAAATTTCCACGAAGGGTAACTGGATTGAAATTGAAGCGCCGGCCACCGCGATCGCCTATGTCGCCGCTAGCTATTTGCAGCAGGCCCCGTCGGTCGCCGCCGTGCCGCCCGTTGTGTCCATTGCTACGCCGGAGCCACCGGCCACCACCAACACCGTCCCGCCCTCGCCGGTTGTTGCCACGACGACCATTCCCGTATCGCCTACGAATCCAACCACCGAACCCGCCCCGGTACCCGTACCGGATGCGGCGAATGCCGGCGCGCCGCCGGCCGTGATCGAGGAAATCGAACTGCCGCGGTTCGTGGCGCACGAGGGCATCGTTCGCGGCACCGTGAGCGTTCAGGCGCCGACGAAGTATGGGCTTTACAGCGTGGAAAACAACAAGCTGATCAACTATCTCTACTCGCCGACCGCCCGACTGGAGATGAGCCGCTACTACAATTGCCATGTCATCGTGAGCGGCCAGGAAGGTTTGGATGAGCGCTGGAAGAACACGCCCGTGCTGACCATCCAGCGCATCCAGGTGATTCAGGGGCCCACCGTAAATACCATTACGACGAGAAGTCCAATCACGCACAAGGGCCAGTAAGATCATGTTTGTTGCTTCCCGAATTGGAGTTTCCCGAGGGGCTCTTAAGTGACACCGGCGGCGAACCTCATTGACGGACGGTTCATCGCGGCGCAAATCCAGAGCGAACTCACCCACCGTCTGGCCGCGCTCAAGGCGCGCGGTGTGCAAGCGGGCTTGGCGTTCGTGCGGGTGGGTGAAGACCCGGCGTCGAAAGTCTATGTCGGCCGCAAGGAGAAAGCCTGCGCCGAACTCGGCATCTTTTCCGAAACCCACGTCCTCCCCGAAGCCACGAGCGAAGCGGATTTGCTCACCCTGCTGGCGCGGCTCAATGCCGATGCGCGCGTGCATGGCATTCTCGTTCAGGCCCCGCTGCCGAAACCCATCCGGCAGGAAATTGTTTACGCCACGGTGCTGCCAACCAAGGACGTGGACGGCTTCCATCCGGTCAACGTCGGCAAGCTGATGCTTGGCGATGAAACCGGTTTCCAACCCTGCACCCCGGCGGGCGTACGGGAGTTGCTTGTCCGCGCCGGGGTCAAAATTGACGGCGCGGAAGTCGTGATTCTGGGCCGCGGCAACATCGTCGGCAAACCGATGGCCGCGATGCTGTGCCAGAAAGGCCGCGCCGCGAACGCGACGGTCACGATCTGTCACTCGGCCACGCGCGACATCAAGGCGCATTGCCGGCGCGCGGATATCATCATCGCCGCGATGGGCGTGGCGGAATTTGTCAAAGCCGACATGGTCAAACCGGGGGCCGCCGTGATGGACGTGGGCGTGAACCGCGTGCCCGACGCCACTTCCAAGACTGGCACGAAGCTCGTCGGCGACGTGGATTTCGCCAGCGTGCAACCCATCGCCGGACGGATCACCCCAAATCCCGGCGGCGTCGGCCCGATGACAATTGCGATGCTGATGCAAAATACCGTGCGCGCCGCGGAGCTGACTCTCCGTTGACGTTTCGCCTTGGAATTAATTAAACCTCAAAAACATGACCCCCACCCGCATTCTCCCCGATCTGCAATGTTCGCTCCTCTGCGAGGAAGTCCGGCAGGAAGCCAACGGTAATTTTTTCCTCGTCGGCGTGATCAATTTCATCCGCGTGCCGCAACTGCCGGTGGTGGCCTACAAGCTCAGCGTGTTCAACCGCTGGACCGCCGGCATCGGCCAGTTCACCGAGTGCGTGCGGATGATCGCGCCCGATCAGACCACGGT
>JADLHS010000186.1 GCA_020848635.1 Limisphaerales bacterium | reverse complement strand
GGTGCTGGAGGAGTTGATTTGCGTGGAGGCGTTGCACCAGAAGGCGCTCGCCGCCGGTTATGACCGCGACCCGGAGATTGCCGCCAGCCGCAAGCGGATGATTGTGGCCAAATATCAGGCGGATCAACTCGCCCGGCTGGGGCAAACCAACATCAGCGTGGCAGCGATCACCAATTACTACCGAAACCATCCGGAACGCTTCGGCACGCCGGAGAGAGTTCGTGCGGCACTGATTGAGATCAAAGTTGCCCGAATTGCCCCGCCCGAAAAGCGCGCCGAACTGGCGAAGCAAGCCGCGGCGGTTCGGGCGGAGGCCGTGGCCGTGGCCGCGGCGGATGGCACGTTCGGGTGGCTGGCGCAGCAGCATTCCGAAGCTCAGGCCAGCCGTTATCGCGGCGGGGACATCGGCTGGTTTGACTTGGGCCAGACTAACACGGAATGGCCCGGTGCCGTGATGACTGCGTTGTCCCAACTGACCCATCCCGGCGAGATCAGCCCGGTCATCGAGACGCCGGCGGCATTTTATCTCGTCAAGGTCATCGAGATGCAACCGGCCAGAATCCGCGCTTTGGCGGAAGTGCGGGAGGGGATTGCCTACTTGCTCGCCCGGGAACAGGAGCGCCAGCAGCAGGAAACCCTTCATGCCGCGGCGAAACAAGGGCTGCCGATTCGTATCAACCCGGCGTTGCTTTACACGATTCCGGCGCCGACCAAACCAACACCGCCAGCGTTTCCGGGCGTCGCCACCACCCACGCCCGGAGGGCGCCATGAACTTGGTCGCAAACCTCACAGGCCGCTCATGCCGCCGTTCCACTCCCCGTGTGGAACTGAATGGAAAGCTGATTCCTATGAAAACACCGCTCCCGTGCGTCAAGGCGGTCTGCCGCCTAAAACCAGTGGGGATCATGCCGCTGGCGAATCGGATCTCCGCGGTTTGCCTGCTGTTGGGCCTGGCCGCGACGCTGTCCGTGTGCGCTCAAACGGTCACGCAAATCATCCCGTTGACCACGGGTTGGAATGCCATCTGGGTGGAAGTCGAGCCGACCAATAACGCGGTGAGTTCCGTTTTCGCCAACCTGCCGGTTGAAAGCGTCTGGCCTTACAGCGACAAACTCGCCCCCGTCGAGTTCATTCAGAACCTGAGTGAGGAACCGTGGAACGATCCGGGCTGGCGGCGCTGGTTTCCAGCGGACAGTCCCCACGCCATCCTTACCACTCTCTTCGCTGTCAACGCGGGCAAGGCTTACTTGGTGAAGATGACCAACGCGGCCTCCCTCACCATCACCGGTCGGCCGGTCCTGAAGCCGGTGTCATGGGTGCCCGACGCGTTGAATCTGCGCGGTTTCCAAGTGACTTTGGGTTCACGTCCCACGTTCGCCAGTTTCTTTGCCGCTTCCGGCGCTCATGCCGGGCAGCCCGCATATCGTTTGGATTCCGCCTTGGGCGTGTGGACCCAGGTCACTCCGACCGTGGACCGCCTCCGTTCCAGCGAGGCCTATTGGGTTTATTGCCAGGGGGCGTCCACGTATCCGGGTCCGCTCAAGATCAAGCTCGATCAAGGCGACCGCCTCGACTTTGGCAGGGTTGCGCAGCGGTTGAACCTCTTCCTGCAAAACCTCACGACCACACCCATGGTGATCGGCATCAATGACCTGACCGAAAGCGGCCCGCGTCCCCTGTCGCTAATCCTGTGGGCTACCAACGGCCTGATTCAACATGCCTTGCCCGTCACCTTCACCACCAACCTCGCTGCCGGTCTGACCGAGGGCGTGCAATTGGCGATCCGGCGGAGTGACTTCTCGAGTACCAACTTCCAGACGGTCCTGGAAATCACCAACAACCTCGGTTCCCGGGTCCTGCTCGAAGTCAGCGCCGACAAACTGCCCGCCGCGACCCTGGGCAGCACCACGCCCTACACCGGTCTGTGGGTTGGCAGCGCCTCGGTGTCCAACGTCTGCGAAGTCAATTCCCGCCTGAATTCCGCCAACCCCACGCCCACCAAATCCGAGTTTGATTTGCGCCTGCTCATCCATGTTGACACCAATGGGATTGCGCGCCTGCTCAAGGAAGTCATCCAAATGTGGCAGAACGGCACCACCATCACCAATGCCGCCGGTTACGCGGTGGCGGATCAGCCCGGTCGTTACGTGTTGGTCACCGATGACCGGCTCATCTCGAAGTTTCAAGGCGCCACGTTGCGGGATGGGGTCGCCGTCGGCCGGCGCATCAGCTCCGTGGGATTTGATTTTGAGGGCGGGACCAACAACTGCCTGCCGTTGGCCGGGGCCTTCGCCACCACCGGCACGTTGCGCGGGACCAACGTGCTCGAACCCGATTTCGCCACCAATCCCTTCCGGCACAAGTATCACCCCGACCACGACAACCTCGATGCGGATTTCCTGCCCCTGACCGCCGACGCGACCGGAGCCAAGGAAGCCTACAAAATCACGCGCCGGATCGAGCTGCAATTCAGTATCGCGGACCCCGCAGGACCGACCTCGATCCAGACGCTGGACTACGGATACAAAGTGATCGGTGGGACGTATCGCGAGACTGTGATCGGTCTGCACAAAAAACCCATCGTTGCCCAAGGCTCATTCCGGCTCACCCGGGTGGCAGTCACGGGAGTCCTGAATCAATAGGAGGACATCATGAAAAACTGTTCACTCCGCAAAGCCATAAAAACAAAACTCCTTGCGGCGTTCGATTCCCGGATCGGCGCGGCCGGTTTGACGGTCGCCGTGGCGTTGTTCACCCCGGCCTCAGCCTGGGCGCAAAGCGGCAATGCGTTGGCCTTTGATGGGACGGATGATTACCTGCTCGCCGGCCGACCGGCCTTGCCCGTGCCGTGGACCGCCGAGTTCTGGGTCCAGCGCGAAAACACCACCAATACCTACGCCGGACTTTGGCAGGATGACGCCACCGCTTTGCGCCTCGAACAATTCAACACCACGCGGAAAGTTGGCTTCACCCAGTTTGGTGTGGCCGATTACCTTTTCAACTACACGGCGCCAACCAACACCTGGGTCCACCTGGCCTTGGTCGCCGAGAACGGCGTCACCCGTCTCTACGTCAATGGCGCCCCTCAGGATACCAATGCCCATGCCGTCCCACTGCCCTTGCGCACGCTGGGTTATGCTCTGAAAGGCAAACTCGACGAAGTCCGCGTCTGGAACGTCGCGCGCCGCCAGACCGACATCCAAGCCAATGCCGCTCGCACCCTGACCGGTCAGGAAACTGGTTTGGTGGCCTACTACCGTTTTGACGAAGGCACGGACCTCACCACTTACGACGCTACCACCAATCGCTTCGACGGCACGTTGAACAACAATCCGACATGGGTCTGGCTGAGCGAAGCCGTGCCATATGCCTTGACCTTCCCGGCTGAATTCTCGACCGCGACCGCAACCACGCTGAATGGTGGGGTGAACCCCAATGGACGGAACACCTCGGCTTGGTTCGAATGGGGAACAACCGCTAGTTACGGCAATAAGAGCGCGGCGACGAACCTGGGCAGTGGTCACCTCGCCGTCACAGTTCAGGCTGCAATGACGGGCCTGCTGCCCGACACCCGTTATCATTGCCGCATCGTCGCTTCCAACAGCCTGGGCGTTGCCTATGGCAACGACTGTGGTTTTGCCGTTCTCGCTGTCACCACGCTGGCCGACAGCGGGCCCGGTTCCCTGCGACAAGCCCTTCTCGATGCGGCACCCGGGACCACCCTTATCCTGACCAACCCCGGCGTCATCGTCCTGACCAGCGGCGAACTGTTGATCAAAAAGAACCTCGGCCTCGCCGGACCTGGAGCGGCCCGCTTCGCCATCAGCGGCAACAACAGCAACCGCATCTTCAACATCACAAACGGCGCCCGGGTCCGCCTTTCCGGTCTGACCATTCGGGACGGACGAGCCGGCGTTGGCGGCGCGGCGGCCGGCCAACCGGGTGGCGGCATTTACAACGCTGGCATACTCACCTTGAACGATTGTGTCCTCACCAACAACACTGCCGGCGCGGGCGGCGGTGGCAGCAATGGCGGGGTGGATGCCAGTGGCGAACCGGGCGGGCCGGGCGGCAGCGGTGGCGGCATTTACAATGCCGGCTCCGGAATGCTGACGCTCAATCGCTGTTCCGTCAGCGGCAATTCCACCGGCCCCGGCGGACGCGGCGGCGACGGTGGACATGGCTACAGCAGTACTGGCCTCTTTGGCGGCGCCGGGCACAACGGCGGTTCGGGTGGCGCCGGGGGGGCGGGCGGCTTGGGGGGCGGCATTTGCAGCGAGGGGGTCTTGACGCTAAACCAGTGCCTGCTCGACGCGAACTCCACGGGTCGTGGCGGAGCGGGCGGGAACGGTGGTGGTGGCGGCGATAGCGGATCATTTTACTATGGCCGCAGCGGAGGTTATGGCGGAGTCGGCGGAATCGGCGGGGATGGTGGTGGCATCTATTGCAGCCGGGAGGCCCGCCTCGTCAACTGCACCATCAGTGGCAATCAGAACAGCTTGGGTGGGCTGGGAGGCGCGGGCGGTCATGCCGGTTCAGGTGGTATGGGCGCCGGCAGTTGGGGCGCTTCGGGTGGCGGCGGGCTGGGCGGCAGTGGCGGCGGGATATGCAATGCAAACAACCTGCTGCTGCGCAGTTGCACGCTGGCTTCGAACTCAGCCGGCACCGGGGGCGTGGGCGGCGGAATCGTCTGCAAACCGGGGGCGCAACCGGTGCGGCTGGTAAACACAGTCCTGGCGTTGAACACCATGTCCGGCACGGTCGCGGACAACGTCTTCGGCGGCTTCGCTTCCCAAGGCCACAACCTAATCGAGACCACGAATGGCAGCAGCGGTTTCGGCGTGAGTGGCGATCTCTTCAACATGAGTGCGCAGTTGGGATCGCTGGCCGACCATGGAGGCGCCACGCTGACGCACTCACCGTTGCCCGGTAGTCCCATCGTCAATGCCGGCGACAATCCGAGTGCGCCCGACACCGATCAGCGCGGTTTCCCGCGCATCATGGGTGCGGCGATTGACCTCGGCGCGCTGGAACTGCAGGACGAGCCCGTGGTCGCCACGCGGATGGCGACTCTGGTGATTTCGGTAGGTACGAATGCCACCGCCACGCTGAATGGAACAGTGAACCCCAACGGAGTGGCGACGGTGGCTTGGTTTCAATGGGGCACGAGCTTGAGCTACGACCGGGCCAGCGCCCTCACTGAAGTTGGCAGCGGCTCCGCAACGATTGTTCTGAGCAACGCGCTCGCCGATCTCCCGGCGGGCCTGATCTATCATTATCGGCTCGCGGCCAGCAACAGTCTCGGCATTGTCTATGGGGCGGACCAGCCCTTCGCCCCGATGCTGATCACGCTTGCTGGCGACAATCCCTTGTTCCTACCCGAGGGCAGCACGTTCGAGGAACCGGGGTTTGCAGTGCTCAATCCCATCCCAACCAACCTGAACACCTGGGTCACTGATTTAGTGGATACGAAGCTGGCCGGCACGTACCTGTTGACTTACCACGCCATCAATGCCCTTGGGGCCGCAGCCACCAGCACGCGCCCAGTCATTGTCTTCGCCCGGCCTGCGGTTACAACCCTGCCCGCGAGCGACGTCCTTTCCGCGGAGGCCAACGCGGTCGCCACGTTGAACGGGACGGTTAATCCAAATGGGGTTGCCACGACCGCTTGGTTTGAGTGGGGCGCGGGCACGACCTACGCCAGCAGGCTGGCTTTGGCGGTGAGGGGCGGCGGTGCGGCCTCGAATGCCTTAAGCGCCACCCTCACGAACCTGATGGCAGGGATGACATATCATTACCGCTTGGTGGCCAGTAATAGCGCCGGCGTATCATTTGGGGCCGACGCGCGTTTCACCACGCTGCGGCTCGCATTGAACGGGGCCGCATGGATCACCAACCAATGCCATTCGCCCTATGACGATCCGTGGGTGGTGGTCCGGGCCGCGCCACTGGCCCTCGCGGCGGGTTTCTCCCATAGCCTCGCGCTGCAAGCCGACGGTAGCATCGTTGCGTGGGGCGACGACAACCTGGGCCAAGCCACTTGTCCCGCTGCGGCCACCAACGTCACCGGCATCGCCGCCGGCGCCTATCACAACCTCGCGGTCCGGGCCGACGGCACCCTCATAGGCTGGGGCAACAACAGTCATGGCCAGTCAAGTATTCCGACGCATGCCACCAACATCGTCGCTCTGGCGGCGGGCCATTCTCACAACTTGGGACTGCGCGCAGATGGAACGGTGATTGCCTGGGGGGCAGGCACCAACAACTCCGGCACCAACCTGAACTATGGCCAGGCCCTCGTTCCGCCCAACCTCAGCAACGTCGTCGCCCTCGCCGCGGGCGCCTCGCACAGCCTGGTTCTGCGCTCCGATGGCAGCGTAATTGGCTGGGGCGACAACACCGTTGGTCAGGCCACGGCGCCGGCCAACGCCACCAACATCGTCGCCATTGCCGCGGGTCTTTCCCACAGCCTCGCCCTCAAGGCCGACGGCGCGATTGTGGCCTGGGGTGACACTAACGCGGGTCAGAACACCATTCCGGCCAACGCCACCAACATCGTCGCGATCGCCGCGGGCGCCTTGCACAGCCTCGCCCTGAAGGCCGACGGCACGGTCCTGGTCTGGGGCGACACCAATGCCGGGCAGGCCAGCCTCCCCGCCAACCTAAGCAACGTGGTCATGATTGCTGCCGGTGGCTCGCACAACCTCGCATTGGGGGCCGATGGGACGGTGCTTGGCTGGGGCAGCAACGAGTCCGGCCAGACCGCCATCCCCGCCACTTTGGGCCTTCTCGACCTCCTGATCACCGTCAACCGGGACGTCCTCGTTGATATTCCCGGGTTTTACAATCTCATTTATTCGGTGACCAACGCTGGCGGCGTCACCGCCCGAGTTTTCCGGACGGTGTTCGTTCCCTATGCCGGCCCGATTGCGGGTCACGTTTTCGACGGGGTTGCGCCCCTGCCCGGCATCACCATCGCCGCGATGCGCGAATGGCAGCCGTTTCCCACCCGCGGCATCGCGTTGCCGGACTTGGGTGCGATTGACTTTCCCCTGCCGGTTGAAGGCACCAACGCCGTTGGCGCAATCGAAGTCGCCGTGGACATTACGCACCCCTTCCGCGGCGACCTCCAATTAACTCTCAGTCACACCTTTGAACGACCCGCCGGCATCACCAACCACACCTGGGTCCGGCTCAAAAACGCCAGCGTGGACGAGGATTTCGCCGACCTCAACACGACCTATTCGAGTCTGACCGAATCCGGGGTGGTCGGCAGCTTGAGTCAATTCTACGGCCAACCTATGAGTGGCACTTGGACCCTGCGGGTGGCCGATGCCTACCCTGACGACAGCGGCATGCTTGAGGAGTGGAAGCTCCATCTCGGGGTAACCAATGCCACGACCGCGGGGGATGGCAGCTTCCGATTCACTGGGCTCGACACTATCCCCCTCTATGTGGTTCAACCGCTTTGGCTCGGTTACGGCTTTGCGCCGCCGGCGGCCAACAATGTTGCTGTGGGCGTTACCAACCTCCTGTTCCAACTGGTCAACGCGCCGATCAGCGGTCGGATTGTTTCCGGCCCCAACGGCTTGGCGGGCGTGAACGTCATCGCCACCGGTACCGCTGGTCAGTGGAACGTCGCTTCCGATGCGGCCGGTGACTACCTGCTCGCCGCGTTGCCTCCTGGTAGTTATCACGTCGCCCCAGATCTCCCTGGTCACACCTTTAATCCGCCCTACCGCGACGTCAACGCCCGGGCCACGCATGTTGATTTTTCCGTGGCGACCTATTCCATCTCCGGACGCATCACCAACAGCCTGGGTTTCGGCGTGGCTGGGATCGTGGTTGCCAACGGTCTCACCAATGTCACCACCGACCTCGACGGCTACTACACCCTGATTGGGGTCCCGTCCGGGAGTTGGATGGTAACTCCCGCCGCCGATCGCACCACGTTTGTCCCCGCATTCTCCAGCATCAGAACCGGGCCCACTGCGCGCGACGTGGATTTTGGAATTGTGTCATCGCCGCCGACCATTTCGGCCATCGCCAATCGCGTTATTCCCGCGAACACCAACACCGGCGCGATCCGTTTTACCGTCGGGGATGGTGAAATCCCGGCGGGCTACCTCACCGTCACCGTGGCCTCCAGCAACACCAATCTCGTCCCCGCCACCGCCACGAACATCGTGTTTGAAGGCGCGGGTGCCGAGCGCGTGGTCATCATTACTCCCGCCTCGGACGCCTTCGGAACGGCCACGATCACGCTCACGGTGAGCGATTCCGCGACGTTTGCCGGCGGCCCCATTCTGAGCACCAGCACCAGTTTCGTTCTCCGCGTCAACGCCCGGCCCCTCGCTGGCGTGGGCACGGCGCTGGTTCTGGATGGAATGCACGATGCCGTGCGGCTGAATACAAACGTGCTCCCCTTCAAGGGCAGTTTTACCGTCGAACTCTGGGTGCAAGCCTCAACCAACGCCGCCGGAATGCCGCGGACCTGCGTCAGCCAGGGCACCGGCAGCAACGCTTTTGCCCTCGGTTTTGACGCCCTCGGCCGCCTCCGGCTCGGCACGAACTGGGTCACCACCCTCCCGTTCCCCGTGGGCGACTGGCATCACCTCGCTGTGGTGCGTGACACCACCAGCACGCAGATCTACGTGGATGGCGGGCTGAAAACCAACCAAGCTTTGGCTCTGCCGCATCCGCCGCAGACCGCGAACTTCTGCATCGGCGCGCGACCGGACGGCGGCAGTGAATTCTGGCTGGGCCGGGTGGATGAACTGCGCGTGTGGCAACGAGCGCTGAGCGCGACCGAAATCCAGCAGAGCACCAACCGCATTGTCCTCGGTCATGAGTCCGGCCTGGCCGGCTTGTGGCGCTTTGACGAACGCATCCGTACGAATGCCATGGACAGCAGCGCCGCCCGGCAGCACGGCGCGCTCGTCGGCCAGCCCCATTGGGTGCAGGCCGGTGTGGCTTTCGACTTCTATCACACGCCGGAGGAAAACGGTTTTGCGGATGTCTTGCCGGCGTTCGACGCCGACGGTGACCGGCTCAGTTATCGCATCGTCAACCCGGGCGAGAAGGGAGAAGCGCGGCTGGACCTGAGCGATCCAGCCTCCGGTGAAGTCGTCACCAACAGCGCGACCGGCGAAGCTGTCACCAATTCGCTCACCGGTCGGTTTACTTATGAGCCAAGGCCGAACCTCAACGGGGCCGACCGTTTCTCGTTCCTCGTCAGTGACGGATTCGAGGAGTCGGACCTGGCGGTGGTCACGGTGAACGTCCTGCCGGACACGAACGCGCCGACCATCAGCGCCATCAGCGACCAGCTCACGGCAGAGGAGCAGCCGCTTCAGGTGGTGTTTCAGGTAAGCGACATTGAAACGGCGGCGGCCGACCTAGTGGTAACGGCGCAGTCCGGCAACCTCACCGTGGTTCCGGTCGCAAACCTCGTGCTGGGCGGCACCGGAACAAACCGCACGTTGACGATTACGCCGGCGACGAATCACGTCGGCACGAACATCCAGATCACGCTCGTGGTCAGCGATGGGCAGTTCGCCGCGCAAACCCAATTCCGGCTCACGGTGACGAATGTGAATGATGCGCCGGTGATCGCGGATCTGCCGGCGGTATTGGTGTTGTCGCGCAGCACCAACGCAGACGTGAATTTCACGGTTGGCGACGTGGACAGCCCGGTCGCCGCGCTCACGGTTGCGGTCTGGAGTGAGAATCCTGGCATCGCAGCGGTGATCGCGACCAATGGCGCCGGCGTGGCGCGCAGCCTCAAGTTGCAGAGCTCTGGCAGTTCCGCGGCCACGGCGGTGACGGTGGTGGTCAGCGATGGCCTGGCCTGGACGACGAATCAGTTCGCGGTGACGGTGAACAACCCGCCGGGGTTGGCGCTGGCAACGAACGGAGTCTGGAAAACGTTCGCCAACCAGACCGGAACGCCGATCGAATTTACCGTAGGCGATACCGAGACGCCGTTCCCGTCGGTCGTGGATACGAATTTCAATCCGGGCGCGAACGGCGAGGTTTACGCGCTGGCGGTGCAGACCAATGGACAAATCCTGGTCGGTGGCGCGTTCACGACGCTGGGCGGCCAGCCGTGCAATCATCTGGGCCGGTTGAACCCCGACGGAACGCTGGATACGAATTTCGTGGCGACAGCCAACGGCACGGTGAAGGCGCTGGTGATCCAACCGAACGGGCAGGTCGTGGTGGGCGGATCGTTTAACACGCTCGGAGGTCAGACGCACTACGGAGTGGGGCGGTTGAACCCCAATGGCACGGTGGATGGAAGCCTCAACGTCATGTATTACGATGAAGGGTACGATGAAGTCCTGGCCCTGCAACTCCAGTCGGATGGCAAAATTCTCGTGGGTGGGAAATTCTACTCTTACGGCGATGGCGAGCATTACTGTCTGGTCCGGCTTAACGCCAACGGCACTGTTGATAATTCGTTGTCGTCTGCGGCGTACTATGGCATCAGCGCCTTTGCGCTTCAGGCCGACGGTGGGATCATGGTGGGTGGCGAGTTCAACTGGCTGGCAAGCGTGATTTGGTACGATTGGACCACGCGCAGCTATCTCGGTCGGTTCAGTTCCGCCGGCCTGCTTGATCAGAGCTTCAATCCCAGCCCGAACTCGTACGTGGACGCGCTGGCAGTGCAGGCGGACGGGCGGATTTTGGTGGGCGGTAATTTCACCACGCTGGCTGGCCAGACACGCAGCCGGATCGGTCGGTTGAACTCAGATGGCAGTCTTGATGTTGGTTTCAATCCCGGCGCGGACAACGAGGTGTTGAGTTTCTTGCCGCTGGCCAATGGGCAATTTCTGGCCGGCGGAAAATTCACGGCGTTGGGCGGCATCCGCTGCCGGGGCGTGGGCCGGTTGAATGCGGACGGCACACTCGACACCGAATTCAATCCCGGCGCGGACGGCGGCGTGCGGACGCTGGCGTTGCAACCCAACGGACAAATCCTCGTCGGCGGCTCGTTCAATACGTTGGGCAGCCAGGCGCGGCGGTGTCTCGGGCGCTTGAACCAGGTGCAATCGTCCGGGCTGCAATTCACCTACACGGTTTCCGACCCGTCGTTGATCGCGCAGATCAGTTTTGGCGGCGATGGGGCGAATCGCACACTGATCATCACGCCGGCCAGCAATCAAGTGGGCACGGTGACGATCACCCTCACGGTCACCGACGCCAACGGCAATCGCACGACGACCAGTTTCGAATACACGATCACGGCATTGCCCTCGTACGCGCTGGTGGATCTGGGAACTCTGGGCGGGAGTGATAGTTACGCCCAGGCCATCAACGACAACGGTCAGGTGGTTGGTCGTTCCCTCAGTGCGAACGGCTCCGAGTTTGCCTACCTGTGGGAAACCAATTTGATGCGCAGTTTGGGCGCCCTCAACAACACGTACAGCGACGCCTACGGAATTAACACGCGCGGCCAGGTGGTGGGCTATTCGATGGCATCGAGCGGTTGGAATCACGCCTTCCGCTGGGCGACAAACAGTCTGGTCGATCTGACCGTGAATTCGAACGGTTACAGTTTCGCCTGGGCGATTAACGACGCTGGCCAGGTGGCGGGCATGTATCTACTCGGAAGCAAGGAACACGCATTCCTTTGGCAAACTAACAAGTTAACCGACCTCGGCACGCTCAGTGGAACGAACCACAGCCATGCATTGGCGATCAATAATGCGGGGCAGATCGCGGGCGATGCTTCACTGCCCAACGGCTCCATCCACGCCTTCCTCTGGCAGACCAACGTCATGCGCGATCTCGGCACGCTCGGCGGTAATCACAGCTACGCCCGCGGCATCAACGAGCCGGGCCAAGTGGTTGGCTATTCCGATACGAGCGACGGAAATTACCGCGCGTTCCTCGCCAACTCCAATCGGATGACCGACCTGGGTACGCTTGGTGGCTATTTCAGCCTTGCCAACGGCATCAACAGCGCCGGGCAGATCGTGGGTTGGGCGCGGACCGTCAACGATGTCACCGTGGCCACGGCGTTCTTGGACGGAGTTCCGCTGAATTTGAACACCTACGTGGCGGCGGACTCGGACTGGCAGTCGCTCACCATGGCCAATGCCATTAACAATCTTGGCGGCATTGTCGGTTACGGCGTCGCGAAGAACGGTGCCTATCGTGCGTTTCTGCTCCAGCCCAAATGGGTCGTCGGCGAACCGGTCCCCATACCGTACGGTGCAATCAATCCCAACTCGGGCAAACCGTTCCGCACGCCGGATTACACGCCCCAGGATGCATTCCTTTGGGGCAAGGCTGAGGGGAAATTATATCCCATCCGCCCGCTGGCCACGGCGATGGTGAAGTGGTATGACACGGCCGACTTTATGGATGCCACCGGCACGAATGTGATCCGGCCGAAGTATACCGCCATCGCCACCTGTACCTGGCCCGATTATCCGCAAATCCACGTGGCCGGGGCGCCGGTGGCCATTGAACCACCGCAAACCGGACTCTGCTGCCGCTACGTGACACTGGCCCAAACGACGAGCGGCGCGACCGTGGACCTGGGCACAAAGACGTTTAATTCCACCGCTCCCGGTTATAGTGTGTTGCATTACTTGCGCGACGTGCCCGCGGGAGTCACGCCGGATCCTGAGTCGTATACCAACATCCTGCAAGTCGTCCGCTCAGTGGATTGGAGTGACGCAAATCATCTCGTGGCGGATCAACCCGCCCTCGTTGGCGAAAAGATCGTCGAGCCCGCGAGACGGCTCATTCCGTCGAGCCGCAGCGGCTTCGTGCTGTTCACGAATGCCTACTACGACAGCGCGGCCTACGATCGCACGGCGCAGACCGGACCGATCATTCCCGTCAATGCGAACGATCAGGTCGGCACGCAGGACGATCTCGTGGTCGCCTTCTTCCACACCAACCGTATCACGCGCGTAGACTGGCCCGATCTGCCCGTGCACTACGAGGTCAGTTGGCCGACGAACGCCGAGAAGATAATTGTCGCCAGCGGCCTGGGCTCAGGGACGCTTGATTCGAGCGTGTTTCGGGAGATGCAGATTTACAGCCAGCCCGATGCTACGCTGCCGGGTTTTAATCCGAACGAGGAACACGCCCTGTTTGCGCCGTCGAGCAGCGGACAGGCGCTGTTCGCGTTGCGCAACGACCTCAACGCCGCGTGGGGTTACTCCTCCAATTTTGTCCTGCTGAAATATCGTCCGGCCGACACGAACGAGTGGCACATGAAATTGTTCGAGGTCGTGGCTGAGGATGCGAACTACCGCTTCCAGTTTGCGGCGGAGGCGGGCAACGAAATCCAACCGCCCTATCCGCTGGGTATGTTGCCGCTGTGTCCGGATCGCAATACCGTCGTCAGCGGACGGGCGCATCGGGATTACGCGGGCCGCATCTATGCGCGCGCCGCCGAAACGCCGGACACGACCGATCCGCGGATCGTGGTCCGCTACTACTACCCGCTCATGCCCGGGTTCTATTACAGCACCAATGCCGGACTGGCGGTGACCAACGGCGATTGCGTTGCCTGGCTGGATCATCGGGCGGCAGGCGAACTGTCCCCGCCCAACGCCGCCGCCGGCAGCCTCGATACGCCGCTGGATGTGACTTACTTCGTCACCTGGCCGACCAACATGCCGACGCTGCAACTCGGCGAAACGCTCCTCACCGCCAAGGGCGGCCTGCCCAACATCCGGGGCATGGCCAGCGCGGAACTAGTGTTTGATACGCTCAATCCCGACGGCTTGACTCCATCCAACGCCACCGTGCGCATGTTCGATCCGCTCGGTGCGCGCGTGCTCCGGCTCACCAACGTCGCCGGCGTGAGCGCGAGTTACCAGTTCCCCGCCAGCGTGCGTCGCGAGAACGTGAACGGCGAGGAGTTCTTCACCGACTTGCCCTACGTGCTGCGCTCGCGGTTGAGTTACAATCCGCTAAACAAGAGCCTCAGTTTCAAAGGCGTGCTGGACGAGTCGGGCGTGGGTGAACCACTGCTCCTGCTCAACGTGCTGAGCGCCCGCGAGCGCGACCGCATCAAGCAACTCAGCGCCGAACCACGCTTCCAGAGCATCGTGGACGCGCTCTACAAGCTGACGCGCAAT
The DNA here is from genome assembly GCA_020848635.1 of Limisphaerales bacterium. GTDB lineage: Bacteria > Verrucomicrobiota > Verrucomicrobiia > Limisphaerales > JADLHS01 > JADLHS01. The sequence continues at coordinate 8,081 of JADLHS010000186.1, read as the reverse complement.
CCCAATCAGGTGGACGCCCTCGGTACCACTACCAACAAGTTCGACCTCGTGCCAACCGACGCGCTCTTGATCGGGTTCATCAACAAGTTCACGTTTACGGTCCAGACCAATGCCAACGTGCAGGTGAATTATTTCAAGGCTGGCACGCCGGAGATTACCGTGGCCGAACTGCGCCGGCTGGAAGCTACCAACGCGGTGAACCGTCTCGGGCCCAGTGTTCCGGTTTTCGTCCGGGCCACCCGCACGGACGCACCGACCAACTTCACCCGCGTTGAAGTCGCGTTGGAATCATTCGGCGACGGCCCCAAAGCCCTCACCGCCGGATTGCCGCTCCCGGCCGGGGGCGTGCGCTACCTCACCATCGTGGAGAACGACAACGCACGCCTTTCCGGTCTGCCCGTAGCGCTGAAGTTAATTGCGCTCACGAACAGCCTGTTCAAGGGCGACGTCAAGGTTATCTATCCCGACAATGTTTTCGACGAGAAGCTGACCTTGCGCCACAGCCTCGACTTCGCGGGGGCCCCCGAGAATGCCGAGTTCGAGTGGTATTATCATCCGGACCTTTCGAGCTTCCTCCCGACCGATCTGCCGGTGGTTGGCTCGAACGGTCTCATCACCGACGCGAAAGGCTGGCAGTTGTTCAATATGGCCGCACAACGTGGCGTGAACGACATCACGCTGGGCGACGGCGGGCAATCCAGCCTGTTCACCCTGCAGGACAATTGGTTTGTCCTGCGCTATCGTTACACCTCCGGCGGGGAAACCAACTGGAGCGACTGGGTGGGTGATCCCGCTTCCGGGGCCACGCCGCGTGCGATCCTCGCCGAAGGCTGGATCAAACGCGTGATCAAAGGCATCAACCAGTTCGAGGCGCGCGTGAAGGACTTCCACAGTGCCGCCACCGCCACTTACGCCAGCATGCTGATCCAGGCCGGACAGCGGTACGAGGGCGACATCGCGCTGAATCCCAATCCCGAGAATCTCAACTCGATTGGCCTGATCGAGACGTATGAAACCATCCTGCGCCGCGGCAAGAGCCTGAGCATTGATGGCGTGCCCCCGGTCAGTTCTGATCCGGCGAATAACGCCCTGTTGCTGGCGGCCAGCCGCATCTCCGACCTCTACATGCTGCTGGGCAACGAGGCGTTCGCCGACGCCGCCGATCCGCTGGTTATGTTTACCACCGACAGCGGGGTGTACGGCAGCCTGGCCCCGTCCATCTTCTGTTTTCAGAACCAGCTCGACTCGCTGCTCGAGGAGGAACTTGCGCTGTTGCGCGGTCGCGACGACAGCGCCGCTGGCGTCGGCGCGAAGCCGATCTACAACCGGCTGTTCTGGAATTTCACCACCGGCGAGGGCGAAGTGGCCTACGCGCAGACTTACAACATCACCGACCAGAATCTCGACGGCGTGATTGATGAATACGACGCCCGCATCCTCTTCCCGCAGGGCCACGGCGATGCGTGGGGGCATTATCTCACGGCCACGACGACCTACTACGATCTCCTGCGTCATCCGCGCTATACTTGGGTGCCGCGCGCGGAATCCCTCCTCGTCGCGGGGGCATCGGTCAGCGTGGACTTTCTGGATGAGCGCAAGTTCGCCAACGCGGCCGCCGCCAAGGCGCGCACGGGAGCGCAACTGGTGGACCTCAGCTACCGCGCGCGGTACGTGGACGATCCCGCCGGCCAGTGGCAGGGCTACAAAGACACGGATACCGACCGCGCTTGGGGCATGACGGAATGGGCACGTCGTGCCGGCCAGGCGGCCTACTTCGACTGGCTCACGGCGAACGCCATCCTGCCGGCCACCGATCCGAACACCAATCACGCAGGTATCCAGAAGATTGATCGGACCACGGTGGATGAACTGGGTGAAATCCGCTCGCAATACACCGAAATTCAATCCCTGATGGACAAGGCCGACATCGGGTTGAATCCGCTGGGTTTGGCCAAGAACGTGGTGCCCTTCGACATTGATCCTGTGCAGGTCCAGCAGGAAGGGCGCACGCATTTTGAGCAAATCTCCGATCGCGCCGTGAAGATGATGAACAACGCCGTCCTAGCCTGGAACGAAGTCAACCAACTCAATGAGGCGCTGCGGCGCAACCAGGATTCCGTTCAGGAATTCACCGCCAACGTTAATGATCAGGAACGCGACTACAAGAACCGCTTGATCGAAGTTTTCGGTTATCCCTACGCCGGGGACATCGGCGCGGGCCAGACCTACCCCTCCGGCTACGACGGCCCGGACCTCTACCACTACATGTATGTCAACACCACCGAATTCAACGGCGAGACTGCGCCGCCGAGCGCGACCTTCACCGGCTACTTCGGCTCGATTCGCGCGCTGGACACCAAGGGCACCGGCAAGGGCGGTTTCTTCTTCCCGGGAGATTTTCCGACCAACGCCGATCCACGGTTCAACGGCGGGATTCTGGAAGTCAACTATCCCTACTCGGCGGCGGCGTACGGCTTCAAAGCGCCCGCCTCGTGGGGCGCGCGGCGCGCCTCCGGCGAACTCCAGATGGCGCTCTCCGACCTGGTGCAGGCCGACGCCGCGCTGAAACAGACGCAATTGAACTATGACAATCTGATGGCCGACATCGAGGATGCCATAAATCTCGTGCAGGCCAGATACAACCTGCAGGCCGCGAACATCCAGATCCTGGACAGCGACCGGAACCAGACCCGCGACTTGAACGCCGGGATCGCTGCGGCCAAGACGGGGCAGAAGGCACTGGAGATTTTCCGGGACCGCACGCAGGAAACCGCTAAAGCGACCGCCGATGGGCTGCCGAAGGAAAACGGATTCTCCAACGACTTCACCTTCCTCGGTCGGTTGGCTGCCAGATTGAGCGGCACCTTCGCCGGCTTCGTATTGGGCACCATGGAAACTTTGGCGGAAGGTGCAGTCGGCGGTCTGGAAACGGAAAAGGACAAGCTCAGTCGCGCCACCAGCATCAGCATTCAAAAAGAGCAATTCAATTACGAGATTCAGCAGCAACTTCAGCAGTTGGAGGCCCTGTTGCGTGAAGAGGCCGTCCGCCGGGTGGAAGTCTTCAGTGAGGGGCAGAAGCTCGAGCAGGCCGTGATGCGCTACACCGCGGCATTGGCGAATGGCGAGCGGTTGATCGAGGAGCGCGTTGCTTTCCGTAAGCGCACCGCCGCGCAAACCCAGACCGCGCGCTACAAGGACATGGCCTTCCGCATTTTTCGGAATGACTCACTGCAAAAGTACCGCGCCCAGTTTGATCTCGCCGCGCGTTACGTCTATCTCGCCGCCACCGTCTACGATTACGAAGTCAACCTGCTGGGCAGCGACAATGGCTCGGGACGCCAGTTCCTCACGGACATTGTGCGCCAGCGCAGCCTTGGCCAGATGCGCGACGGCGTGCCCGTCGTCGGCGTGCGTGGCCTTGCCGATCCACTCGCGCGGCTCAACGCCAATTTCGAAGTGTTGAAAGGGCAGATGGGCTTCCTGACGCCGGAAATCGAGACTGGGCGTTTCTCCCTGCGTTCCGAGATGTTCCGGGTCCGGCCCAACACCACCAACGCCGTGGGGGCCGTGCTCAATCCGGATAGCCAGAAAGCCTGGCGCGACGCCCTGAAGAACTGTCAGGTCGTCAACCTGTGGGACGTGCCGGAGTTCCGGCGTTATTGCCGTTCTTTTGCGCCGGAATCCGCCGGACCGCAGCCGGGCCTTGTGATTCGCTTCCCCACCACCGTCACTTTCGGCCTGAACTTCTTCGGCTGGCCGTTGAGCGGTGGCGACAGTGCCTACGACTCATCCCGCTTCGCCACCAAGATCCGTTCGGTCGGCGTCTGGTTCAATGATTATGACGGCACGGGCCTGTCCGCCACCCCGCGCGTCTATCTCGTCCCCGTCGGCGCCGACGTGCTGCGGACGCCGACGGCGAATGATTTCACGACCCGCGAATGGAAGGTCGTGGACCAAGCCATCCCGGAGCCATACCCGCTCGGACCGTCCCAGTTCCAGGAGCCGGACTGGATTCCGATGAACGACACGCTCAGCGACTCGATGATCGCCATCCGCCGCTTTGCCAGTTTCCGCGCGTATCACGATGCCGGCTGGAACCCCGACCAAATGGCTTCTGACAGCCGCCTCATCGGCCGCTCGGTGTGGAACACGGACTGGATGCTCATCATCCCCGGCGGCACCTTCCTGAACAACCCGGACGACGGCTTGGAACGGTTCATCAACTCGGTCTCGGACATTAAACTGTTCTTCCAAACCTACTCCTACCCGGGGAATTGACTGCCAACGCATGCTGACTTGCTAGCTTTAATCCTACTCTGCCATGAAAACTAAACTGAATCCGGTTCGGAGCCTCGGTCAAACTCCGAAACGGCGAATCAATCCGGTCGGCAAATTGCGACTTCGCGGCCCCATGTCGCTTTGGCGACGATTGATTATTCCATGCAGCCTCTTGCTTGCCGCGAGTTGCTCCCAGCCGGGTCGGGCCGCCATCCCCGAACCGGACAACGTTGCCTATGGCCAGATCTTCCTCGGTACCAACCATATTACCGCGCAGCACACCAACATCCTCATCGAAGTGCGGCCTCCCGGCGCCACTAATGTCCTGTCCCGCTACCGTATGGGTGAGAATGCGGCCTACGGCAGCCTTTATGTCGTGGAAATTCACCTCGGCTTGGGCGCGGTGGCGCCCGGCGTGGCCGCGCCCACCAACGGCAGCGTGCTGGACCTCGTCGTGAAGGAAGGCGGCGTCGAGCGCGCGAAAACCAATTTCATCGTCGGCGGGGGCACGCAGACCGAACGCGCCTATGTGCAGCGGATTGATTTCGGCACCAACAGCCTCATCGGCCTCGACGCCTGGCTGGTCGCCTATGGCCTCGATGCCGGCACTGGCGATCAAGACTCCGACCGCGATGGTAGTTCGAACCGGCAGGAATACCTGGCCGGCACCAGTCCCACGAATGCCGCCAGCAAGTTTCTGCTTCGGATTGCGCATGCACAAACCAATGCCGAGGTTGCTTTTGATGCCGTGCGGGCGGAGGGAACGGGTTACGCCGGGCTTGCCCGCCATTACGCGCTGGAACGACTGTCCAATTTGAGCAGCACCAACTGGCAGACCATGCCTGGCTATGCGGACATTGTCGGCGCCAACCAGGTGGTGGTCTGCACCACTCCCAGCACCGGGGCCCCCGTTTTCTTCCGGGGCAAAGTCTGGCTGGACGCGTCGGACGCCGCGGCGGACGAATTTCGCTTGTGGGTAAGCGACGCCGACGGACAGATGGTGGTTTCCTTCACGGCGCTGGGGCCGGACGCCCAGGGGCGCAATCGCTACTACACTTTGGAACGCAGCCCCAATCTCCTGGGTGGGTCATGGATTGCCGTGCCAGGCTGCAGCAATGTGTTGGGTTCGCGCCAAACCGTGACCCACTCCGTGTCCAACCTCGGCAGCGGTCCCGGGTTCTATCGTGGCCGGCTCGAACTGCGCAATCCGTAGCGCCGGCTTTTCCGGGCCGGGGAAAGCCCGGATTGGAACGGGGTGACGTCAATGCCGGCTTACTGCCCGGGTTGACTCTGGTTGCCGCGACTTCTACGTTCGGCGGCGATGTTCGAACTTGTTTCCGATTACGCCCCCGCCGGAGATCAGCCGCAAGCGATTGCGAAGCTGACGGAGGGCGTTCTGTCCGGCGCGAAACATCAGGTGCTGCTCGGGGTCACAGGTTCGGGCAAGACTTTCACGATTGCCAACGTCATCAAGAACGTCAACAAACCCACGCTGGTCATCTCGCATAACAAAACGCTCGCGGCGCAGCTTTACGCGGAGTTTAAGAGTTTTTTTCCGCACAACGCCGTCGAATATTTCGTCAGCTACTTCGATTACTACCAGCCCGAGGCTTACATTCCGCGCACGGACACGTTCATTGAGAAGGATTCCGCCATCAACGAGGAGATCGAGCGGATGCGGCTCTCGACGATGAGTTCGCTGTTCGCCCGGCGTGACGTGATTGTGGTGGCCAGCGTGTCGTGCATCTATGGCACGGGCAGCAAGGAGGATTACGAGGCCATGGTGATCCCGGTATTCGTTGGGCAGGCGGTGTCGCGTGAGCAATTTCTTGCCCGCCTCGTGGACCTGCAATACAACCGCAACGACCTCACCTTCGAACGCGGCCAGTTTCGCGTGCGCGGCGACACGATTGAACTTTGCCCCGCCGGGCGCGAGGACGCACTGCGGGTGGAATTCTTCGGCGATGAAATCGAGCGCATCACCCAGTTCGAGCCGCTCACTGGCGAAAAGCTGGCCGCGCCCGCCAATACGATGATTTTTCCGGCGAAACAATTTGTCACGACCGGCGACAAAATGAAGCGCGCCGCCCTCGCCATTCGCGAGGAGCTCCGCGCGCGCATCGTGGAATTTGAGCAGCAAGGCAAGCTGCTCGAAGCACAGCGCATCAAGATGCGCACGGAATACGATCTCGAAATGATGGAGGAGATGGGCTTCTGCTCCGGCATCGAGAATTACTCCCGCCATATCGCCAACCGCCCGCCCGGCTCGCGGCCCGCAACAGTGATTGATTTCTTCCCCGATGACTTTCTGCTCGTGCTCGATGAATCGCACGTAACGGTTTCGCAAATCGGCGGGATGTCGGAGGGCGATCGTTCGCGCAAAACGGTGTTGGTCGAGCACGGCTTCCGGCTGCCGAGCGCGCTGGATAACCGCCCGTTGAACTTTCTGGAGTTTCAGGCGATTCAGACGCAGACGATTTACGTCAGCGCCACGCCCGCGCCCCGCGAGCTGGGCTGGGCGCGGGCGAGCGCGGGAGCGTCCGCGGTGGACCCGGCGGGTTATACCCACACCTCGCAACGGATTGGCGCGCTACCCGGCGTTGCCGAACTTGTCATCCGCCCGACTGGACTCATTGACCCGAAGGTCACCATCAAGCCGCTCAAGGGACAGATTGATGATCTCATCGAGGAATGTCGCAAGCGCGCCGACAGCAAGGAACGCATCCTCGTCACCACGCTCACCAAGCGCACAGCCGAGGAACTGACCGATTATCTGCGCGACATTGGGGTGAACGTGCGTTACTTGCATAGCGAGATTGACGCGATCGAGCGCGTAGAAATTCTACGCGCTCTCCGCAAAGGTGAATTCGACGTACTGGTCGGCATCAATCTCTTGCGCGAGGGGCTCGATCTGCCGGAGGTTTCGTTGGTAGCCATTCTTGACGCGGACAAGGAAGGTTTTCTCCGCAGTGAGACGAGTTTGATCCAAACCGCCGGTCGCGCCGCACGGCATCTGAATGGCGAAGTAATTCTCTACGCCGACGTGATGACCGACAGCATCAAAAAGTTTCTGGCCGTCACCGAATATCGGCGCAAACGTCAGGTCGCCTACAACACGGAACACCACATTACCCCGCGCAGTGTCAGTCGAGCGGTCGAAGAAAGCCTGGCCACCTACGAAACGAACCGCAAACAGGCGGACGGGGTGTTGCGCGAGGCCGGTGTGGACGTTGATCTCACCGCGACCATCAGCGAACTCGAAGCGGAAATGCTCGCCGCTGCGAATAACCTGGAGTTCGAGAAAGCGGCGTTGTGTCGCGACCAGATCAAGGAACTGAAGCGAGCGCTCGAAGGTTCGGCCCCGGGAGCGGAACCGAAGGCGAAGTCCGTGAGTTATCGCCCAACCCGCAGCTCCCGTGGCGGTCCCTGCAAGCGGAGCCGCCGAGTTGAAAAACCGTTTTGAACGGTTCATCCTTGGCTTGAATGACACCGCAACCGCCGGCGCGAAGCTCCCGTCTCACCGTTTGGGGGTTGTTGGAGGTCGGCGCCGCCCTGGCCTGTCTCGCCACCGTCACCGGCTTTCTGGGACGGTGCTGGTGGATTTTTGAGCTAACCAGCCACTTCCGCCTGCATTTGGCGATTTTGCTGGCCGTAATGACGGCGGTCTGGGCGTTGAGACGCCGCTGGCGAATGGTAGCGACTTGTGGTGTCGCTGCCACAGTCAACTCGCTGTTGGTATTGGTCCTCTTGTGGCCGGAAGCAACACCGCGGGCGACCGACGGCCCGCGATTGCAACTCGTGGC
>JADLHS010000185.1 GCA_020848635.1 Limisphaerales bacterium | reverse complement strand
TGCCGCCGCCACGGGCGCGGCCAGCGCCACTGTTTCCAGTAACACAACCGCACCCGTCGTCGTAGCCATTGATCGAGCGCCAGCACCTCGCGATAGGGGTGACTGATCCCGAAGTAATTCAGCCAGCCATGTCAGGCGCACCCAGATGGTTCAGCCAACCGGAGCCAGCCGGGCGGGTCAGAGACAAATCGAGTGCCATCGGCGGCTGGCTCCGGTGGCTGACCTGGCAGTTAGGCCACACTACGCACGCATTGAAAAATCCGATGATCCATCCTAAAATATCAATTACGGGTTTGGGCAGATTGTTTAGTAGAGTTCCGCCATATGAATACACCACGCTATGTCCGCAGGTGCATCGTGACGCTTACCAGTATTACTGCGGCGATTGTCACAACAGGACTGACCCGACCGAGCTTCGCTCAAGACATGGCTCCAAAAAGCCAAGAACGAATCGGGGTTTACGACTCTCGGTCAATTGCTGTCGCCTTTGCAGGTTCGGCAGCGCACGAGAAACAACTCCAACAATTGATTGCGGAGCACAAGAAGGCCAAAGAGGCAGGTGAACTTGATAAAGTTGCCAAGCTGGAAGCCGAGGGGAAGGCTCTCCAGGCAAAGCTACACAAGCAGGGTTTCAGCACCGCGCCAGTTGGTGATCTTTTATGCTGTATCAGCAATGCCTTGCCTGAAATTCAGAAGAGTGCAGGAGTGACCACCATCATATCCAAATGGGACGAGGCTGAACTGAAAAAGCACGCTGGAGCCGCGACTGTGGATGTGACGTTGAAATTGGTTGATGCTTTTCTGCCAAACGAGCGGCAACGCAAGAGCGCGATTGAAATACAGAAGCACAAGCCAATTTCACTTGAGCAGGCTGAAAAAATTAAAGGCTGACTCCCAATACGCCGAACTTGGGTCTAATCACAACCCCCTTAACTTCCGCTGCGTGACCGCCCGCGACTTCGTCGCCACCAGGTAGCGCAGCGCATCTGCCCCATCGTCGCCCCCAACCCCCTCCTCATCCGCATCCACCTTGAGCACATCTTCCGGCCGGTTCGGATCATGTTGCAGCGTCGGCAACGTCTCGATCAGCCGCCCGCATCGCTGGTGAATGAACAGCGTCGGCCGAATGTTTGCCTGATCGCCCGGTGTCGCTGACACCTCGCCGAAGCGCGTCAAGATTTCCGCCCAGCCATTGATGCGATCGGTGTTCGCACACCGCAGCGTGATCCCGTGCTTCGCATACTGCGCGGCGATGGTTGTCCCATCGCTCTGCCGGGAGAACACATCCGCGCCGGCCACAAAGCGTTTCAGGTCGCTGAGTTCCAGCTTCCGGTCGCCGATCTTGTGCCGACCGAGCATGGCCTTGATACCGGCGGCATGGCGTTGCGGCAGCCAAAGCCGCTCCGCATGTTCGTCCACGACGAAAATGTTTCCATCGCCATCAGTGCAGCCCAGCAGCACCACGGTGTAATGCGCGAACTCGTCGTGACGTGGTGATATCCTGGTAATTTCGGACAGTGAGCGTCGTGGCTGCCTCGATTCCGATCCCGTCGTATTTCAAGCCGAGGTCGGCAGCAATGTCTTTTCCATTTTGGAGACTCGACGAAGTTCCAGAAACACCGCGCACAGTTTACTTCACATCCGCCCACACGCTGCTGGCAGGCCGCTGACAAAGCCATGTTTGGGGTTCCGGACAAGACGCGATGGCTTGGGCCAATTGGCAGCAACCGCACGCGAACTTTCGTCTGATCACGGGCCACGCAAGCGGTAGAATTCCTGCGGTGGACGGGGGAGCGCGCGCCGGAACTCAAATACGCTGTTGGTGTTCAGAATCAGTCCGTCCAAGGGCGTCCACCGCGTCGGCAGCGCGAGATTCGTGGTCGCTTCGACGGTGTAGCCAACGTAATTCAGGGGCCAGCTCAAAACCGCGGCACTGGGCTCAAGATGAAATGCCATTTCCGGTTCCGGCGGCGTCAGGATGAGCACGCCCGGATAGTGCAGCCGGAAATATTTCCGCGCTGCCAGTGCCGTCCGGGATTCCCGATATTCAAAGTACGGGCCCGCGCGGAAATACGGCCCGGACACCGACGACCACGACAAACCGGCCGGCAGTTCGGTCGCAGCTTCCAGGGTGAACCCGTCGTAGTTGGTACTCCAGTAAACCGTGAGCACCGCCGGATCGAGCCGGATGAAGAGCCCGAGATTGGCGTAACTCACGCTCGGGCCCGTGGCCGCGCTCAAGATCGAGCCGGCGAAATCAATGTCGCTTCCGGTCGAGGTCGGGAGGAGCCGGGGCGGGCAATGGCAGGAGGAACCATCCGCCGCGAGGTTGATCACCCACAGACCGTTGGTGCCGCCAATCCGGCCGGCGCCCACCAAGGCTTTTCCGTCGGGCGTCCAGATGGCCCCGTACGGGAAACCGCCGTTCGGTTCGGTCAGCGCCGTGATTTGCTGGAGGTTGCTGCCATCGGCGTCGGCCGTCCACAAATTCACCCCGGTGTTGAGGAAGACCGACGAGACACGATCCGCCATCACCAAACGAGCGCCATCGAACGACCAACCCGGCCAGCGCAGGCGCAGGGTGGTCGGCTCGGACACCTGGGTGCGGGAAGCCCAATCGGGCGGAGCAACGTAAACCCCCGGCGCATTGGGATTCAGGTTTTGCAGCGCGAGGCGACCATCCACCGGATTGATGACCGGCGCGCCGTTGAGACACTGCGGCGTCAGAGCGGGTGGCAATTGCGTGGCCGGTCCGTTCAAGGGCTTGCGGAGGAGCACACAGTTGCTGTCAAAAACCAATTCGTTTGTGCCGTTCCAATCGAAGCCCACGATGGCATCCGTATTCGTGAAGAATCGGGTTTCCACTCCGGTGGCAAGGTTTCGAACCCAAAGATTGCCTTGCGTCGCGACCACACCGCCTTCACGCAAGAAAGCCAGCCATTGGCCATCGCGGGAGACCCGCGGGTGAGCGCCTTCCGTGATGAACGTTTCGCCGTTGCCATCCAGGTTGATGGCCCAGATGGAATCGTTGAAACCGGCGGAATCCAGATAGCCGTATTGCAGGTGATCCACTTCCCAGTCCTTGCTGGCCGGCATCGAGATGCTGATGCTGGAAATGCCGCCCGCATTGACGACCCCGAAGAAACGGTCCTCAGCTTGGGAGGGAACGGCGGAACCATTGCCGAGATTCCCGCTGGCATTGGTCCCGAGGGAAACGCCGTTGGCATCGCGCGCGGTGAAGCGCACTGTGCCTACTCCGAAAGAGCCGGAGGTCACATTGCCCACATCCGTCCAGACAATGCCGGCGTGGGTCGGAAGTTTTCCGCCGAGAGCCGCAGCATTGAACGTGATGGTGAGGTTCGTCTGGCTGGCACTGGAATAATAGGAATGACCGCCGGGATCCACCGAGTCCGCGCCGCCCGCAGCGGAAGCGACAATCCAACCGGCACTGGGCGTCGCACCGAGAGTGTTCTGCGCGCTGTCTTCAAAATTCTCTAGGTAAAAGTATTTGAACCCGGTGGCGTTGAATGGACTGTCCGCGAAAGTGAGGTAGGCGGACGGTCCTTGAAAGCTTTCCAATTCCCCCAAGGCGGTATGCCGGCTGTAGAAAACCGTGCCATGGATGGAGATCTGCGGGCTGTTGGGATTCACAACCGGCGGGGGGTTGGTGTCACTACCTGGCAACGTGGCCAACGGCTCAGGCGGCACGGCGATGTTGCCCAAGCTATAGCTGGCCAATTGCGTCCGGCTGCGGGCGCCTAACTCAGTTTCACCGTAGAATTGAATCGTCGCGTCGTTCGTGAGTGCAAAGGGCGAGGAATAGAATTGCCAGTGACCATCGGGAGTTGCGCGGTAGTGTACAGCGTCAGTCGCGTTCTGGGGGCTGAAGGAGATTTGAATCGGCGTGCCGTAAGAACCAGGTGGTGGTGCAATGGTCACAACCGTCGGCTCGGGCACGCGGGCGGGACCGTAGCTAAAGAATGAAATATCGTCGCGATACTGGTTCGGCAGCACGTAGGCCGTGCCTGCGGGCGGAGCGCCGAAATCATTCGTGGCGGGATTGTGCAAACCGGCGGTCGTGCCGCCGTCGCTTTCCACCCGCACCGCCAGCGTTCCCGGCAGGCCGCTGATGGTGCTGCTCCACGCCGGCGCGCTCAACGAACCAACGAGCGAAGCGGCACTGCTGACAAAGGGTTCAATTTGAAACAACCACACATTGCCGCGCGTGGACGCAGTCGTCACCACCGGGAGAGCGCTGCTGCTTGTCTGGGTATAGTTGCTCCCGGACTGCGTGAAGACCTGCGCAAAGGTTGAGGCGAGGGAATTCGACGCGGACGAAAGCAGCGCAAATTTCCCCGACCCAAGGGGAACCACGCCGGTGATCATGTTGCCCGCCGCCCCCACGCCAAAGCCGGACGTCACCTGTAGTTCCCCACCGCCGCCGGAGGGCGGCCGCAGCCCGACCACGCCATCGCCAAAGCGAACCACCACCAGGCCATTGTTTGGCTCGGCAACATAATAGACCTGCTCAACTGCCGAGGCAAAAGTGTTGACGGTAGCAGCCCCAAAACTGAAGGCAGTACCATCGAAAGTTAGCGGCTGCACCGTGACATTCGATTGGCCCGGCACGTAAAAGAGCAGTCGCGGATAGGGTTCGCTGTTGAAACTCCCAAAAGCGTACTCCGTCCCCGGCGGCAAATCTGAGCGCACGAGCACCGGCGTCGCGGTATTGGTGTAGGAATAGGCGACGAACGTATCATTGCTGCCCCGCCGAATTACGGCGAGCAAGGTGGCGTCGCTGATAAACCGGCGGAAGGAATTCCCGCTGCTCAAATATCCCTCCGTAGCAATCTGATCTTGAAAGACAAAGGTGTCCTGCAAGCTGTAAACCAGCAGATCGAGCAAGGTGACGCCGGGGTCGTGAATGTTGGCGCTGGTCCAACCAGAACTGAGCCAGGTGTGATCGGCCACCACTCCGTACGGAGCATCTAAGCCGACCAACAAACTCGTGCCAGCGTGGGGGGGCTTAATGATGGTTGGGGCCGGCGAATTGGAAGGATTGGAAAGTTTCAGGACTCGAACCTCGTTGAGGTCCAGAGCGGTGACCGCAATCGAATCACGATTTGTTTCGGCAAACCGCCCCACCGCCAACGCACTGGCTCCTGCGGCGCCCGTTGCGCGCGGCACCGGCCAGGTGAGAAAATTATTGGAGTTCTGATATCCGACCCGGACGTTGCCGGTACGCTTATCCAGCACGAGCGCATCTGCGTTGCCATCACCATCGAAATCGCCGGAAGTGATGAACTCGCTGGGAGTCTCGTAAACGAAAGCGGCCGACGAAGAAAAGCACCACGCCGCCAGCACCAAACTCCCCAGCAACAGCAATTTCGCCGCGCCACTCTTTCGCTGACGAATCGCTCCGTTCGCGATTGAACCTTGGGGCTTCACTGGGGTTGGATGATTGAAGCTTGGTGCGTTCATTCAATTAAGGGGCAACTCCACGTCGCCCGCCGGGATGACTTCCTGCATTTCGCGTTTGTCGTTGAAGCGGACGACAAAGTACCGATAGGCCGCGCCCAACTGGACGGGCTGCAAATCACGAACGAAGAAGTGATAATACAAATTCGGCGCATCGTATGCGTCGTAGAACCCTGCGAACAGACGGTCAGGGATTGTGACGTGGTAATTGGCGTCAATGGTCCACGGGATGCGTTCGATCATTGGTGTCACTTGCACAACGTCACGGGAGACACGCGGGAAAAGGGCGTTCGTCAGTTGCTCGCGATAAACCACGATCGGCAGGAGTGGTTGCCCGGCACGGGAGCTGCCGAGCGCGCGGAAGACGCCGGTGTTGGGATCCGCCTGGGAAGGATTGCCCGAATTGATGAACCCCGCATTGTATTGCAAATACTCGTCGGAATATTCCGTGTATGCGTTGCGATTTGGCTGGCAGCTGGCGCCATTGGGGCCAGCGACGCCCAACTCGCCAATGCGCACGCCGATGGGATAACGAGGGTTGGGGGCAAGGCCATCGGTGTCGTAAAACACGACGGCGGCGACGCGGGGCGAAACCGGCGGTTTCGTATCGTTGGGCCCAAGATCATCAAAATCCGCGATGATTGGCGGCAAGGAGCGGGCGGGCCACGGTACGGTTGCAAGCACGACCGGCGGTGTCCAGGTGAACCGCCAGACTTCCGAGTTCGGACCGATCGTGCCCCGGCTGTCCACCGCCGCGACGGAAATATCGTACGCCACGTTCGGCAGAATATTGGCGTTCAGGGTGAATTGCGGGCCCGGACCAAAACTCGGCCCAATCAGCATGGTCATCTGGGCTTCACCGAAAACCGACAGCAACGATTTGTGCTTGGATAGACCGAGATAACTCGCCGCCTTGTTGTAGGGAACGTAAACGGTGGTGATCAGACTGGCGAAGCCGCTGGGACTCGTGGGCGTTGGTGGATCCACGCGACTGATTTTGAATTGAAACCGCGTCACACCGGAGGTGGGGCAAAACCAGTTGAGCATCACCTGCGGACTATTGACCGTGCCCATAGGCTGCGGTTCGGATAGCACCGGCCGGGGCAGATCGCCCACCTCTTTGCAACCGACGAACGCCAACGGACTGCCGTTGCCCTGATTGTCGAGCAGTTGCACAAAGTAGCAAAGCCGCGTGGGTGTTGGCGGCATGGCCCCATCTTTTGTTTCGATGAGTTTGTTCGTGTTTGCCGGATCGTAAAGGGCCGCGCCCTGCGCAAACAAGGTGAGCGGCCCATCGCCCGCGCGGCGATAAACCCGATACTCCCGCGTGCGCGGCGTCAGCTTGAACCGCACCCGCAAGGGCGCCACCGGGCCATCGGCGGCGGCGCGTGCAACATGCTGATCGCACCCGGAGTCGCTGGGCAAATTCACCCGGCAGCCCCGGAAAGTCGGCAGCGGACCGACGAGGCAGGCAGGATAAGAAATCCAATAGACTTGGTTCGCGTCGGGCGTCACCACGGCAACTTCCGTCCAGGTGTTGCTCGTCAGCGCTTCCACGAGCAATGGCACCGGCCCGGTGTCAAACTTCATCGAAACCATGCCGCTCGCGTCGGCGGTGACATTGTTTGCCGGGTAGCAGGTGGTGTTGCCATTGTTCAGCGCGGCCAGCAGCGGATCACTCCCGCTCAACGCCGTGGCGAGCAATTGCCCGGCGTAGAATACCGCTTCATGCTGTTCGTTCGGCGGCACCGGCGCGAATAAGGTGCAGGTGGCAGCAGCTGAAACCTGATCGTAAGCTGTGCCCACGATGCAGCCGACCCGCAGCGCGTGCGTGTTGAGATCAACCGCTGGCAGCGGGTAATCCAGTTGGGCGGTGTCGTCGCTCGGCGGGAAGAATATCGGGCCAATCGTGGTCACCTGCGTGCTGACAAAGGAAATCATGTTGGTGACGGTGAATTGGACCCAGGCGATGCCCGGATCCCGCCGCACGCAGGTGAACCGGAAATTCCACGTCTGTGGATCCGCATCAACGGGGTTGGTCGTGAAATCCTGAAACATCACCACCGGCGTGCCGCAACTGCCCACCACCTCACCCGTGGTGGCCAAGGGTCCGTCGCGTTGTCGCAAGACGCCCCAGGCGGGCGGGCTGTGCGGCGACAGGAGCGGATCGCACGCCGCCTCGCTGACGGCGCGAATTGTGTACCAGACATTCGTCAAATTCGCGTTCGTTAAAGCGCCGGTCGTGGTATCGAGAAAGAAATTTTGATTCGTGCCAGGGAGCTGGGGCACGATTGCAATCAGTCCGTTCGTGGGCGCAACGTCATTGGTCAGTGCCATCGTTGGGTTGGCCCACCGGTAAACCCAGTAGTGCGTGACGGCGTTCGTCGGGTTCGTGTTTTGCACCCAGGTGACCAACAGGCGCGGCAGATTGGTCGAGCCGGGCAAAACGGCGTTCTCCACGCGCACATCCGTCGGCGGTGCCGGCGTCAGGCGGCGACAGGCGCGGGCCAACCCGCCGGCGGACACGAAGCCATCGCGACCCAGAATGTCCCGCGCGGTGACGAAGTAATAAAACTCCTCGCCATCGGCAAAAACCTTGGCCGTCGAGCGGCCCGTGTCGGCAAAGAAAGAAGTGATGTGATCGTCCGGATATTCCGCGCCACCCAAAGCGACTCCAGGATCCAACTCCGCAGCGGGCATCACCGCGGCCGCATTCGCGCGGAAGAAATTCGTGTTGGAGGCAAGCTGGCCGACGGTGGGTGCAATGACATTGAAGTTGTAAAACTCGGCGGCAGTGCGCGCGATGCGCCAGACGTTGTAACCGAACTGCAACGGCGAAAGGCGGCGCAATTCCGGCGGCGTACCCCAGCGCAAGCGCACGCGCAAATGATCGCTGGGATTATTGGTGACCACCTGAAAGGGCCGACCAGGCGCAGGCAGCAACACCGGCGTGCCCGGAACAACTGTCACCCGACCCACCACATCACCGGGCGCTCCCGTGGTGGGATCGAGTTCGCGCAATTCATAAGTGGTTACGCTGTTGATCTGTTCCGCGAAGGCATTGCCGAGGCAACGGTTGAGCCCCGGATGCCCCTTGCCCATCAAGGCGAGCAACTGATTGCTCTCGGGGTCGGTGGCCGCAAGCTGGAACACGCTCACGAGCTTTTGCGCGATGGTCTGATTGGTAATGCCGGGCACGCTGCGGAACATCAGGTTCAACGCGTTGCTCAGCGAGAGCAGATCGTCACCCAGCGCCGCGGATTGATTCAACAGCGCGTTGATGGCGGTCGCATCCTTCTGCCGTAACATCGTCCCGCGTTGGGTAAAAGGATTTGCACTGCTGGCAGTGCCGGGTTTGCCAAACACCGCGAAACGCCGCCCCGACAACACCAAACCGTCCGAACTGTCGAGCAGGACGTAAGACCATTGGTTGTCGGAATTGTCCCGCCAGGTAGTCCCGACGGCGAAGACGAGATTGGAGAGCGGCGCTTGCGCGTTGGCCCAATTGTTTGAAACCGCCAGCGCAAAAAACCCGAGACAGATCATCAGCCAACTCCCGATGCGGCCACGACGAACGCGGCTTCCAGAAATTGCCGTCTGGCGGCGCGCGGGAGCTTGAGGATTGAAGTTCAGTTCTTTCATCGCTCGCTAAAAATCAATGTCGTAATCAACCCCACCGTCATCCACGATGCCCGTAATCTTGAGCGTCTTGCACGCTTTGAGGCAGAAAGGACAGGCGCCGATCTTCCCGCACAACCGCGCCTGGCCCTGCACGGTCAGTTTGCCCACGCTGTCGAGCCGCATGGCCGTCGCCCAATCTGCCGAGGCGCTGATGATGCAAATCAGATCCACGTTCACACTGACTTTCTGACGACCACCGATGCTGCCGAAGCGCGGTCCGCCCTGGTAGTACAACGCGTTGTCGATATGCGCGCCGACATCCAGAAAACAACTCGAAGTGCCGAACAAAATATCCGACAGCGACAGCCCGCCACCGAACTCCAGATAAATTCCGGTGAACTCAGACGCATTGACGATCAGCACGTCCTCCACTTCCGGATCGACAAATCGCAGCGGATCCAAGGAACACGCGCGCCCGGCAAAAATGCCCGCATTGAAATCCACCGGGATGCCCAGAATCAGAACGGTCGCCCCGGCTTTGGCGGCGAAATAATTTTCCGTCTGGCCGAAGGCGAGCGTCGCCCCAAAATCATTGATGCTGCAGCCCTTGAATCCGATCTTGCCCTTCACTTCGAACATTCCACCCACACCCAGCACCGCGCCGCTTTGTAGCGTCCAGCGCGCCTCGACGCTCAACTTGAGCGGTGAGCCGGGCGTCACTCCCAACCAGTCCAGCGACACATCGCGCGCCCCGAGGACCACTTCCGCTGCTGGCGCTCCGGGCGGAATGCAACTGATCGGCGTCGTAGCCGAGCAAAGTTCCTTGATGTCCATGTACGCCGTAAAATTCATCTCATCCGGCAGGTTCATCTGGATGGCCGCATCAAGATGGATGCGCCGGAGCGAATCACCCTCGAAGGTTGGCGTGCCGCGGATTTTTGCCGAGAGCAGCGAACCGCTCATCAGTCCCCCACCCTTCATGCTCTGAAAAAGTTCATCACGTGCCCCGGCGATCTGCGAACTTAGTCCGTCGCGAATCGCATTGTTCACCTGATCAAACAACACGTCCGTGAGCTGGGTGAGTAGCGCATTTTTGTCCGTCACAAACTGCCGGAGCGTCGTCTGATATGCGCCGGGCAGCGATGAGCCCAAAAAAGATGCGAGCAGCCGCTCGCGGATTTCGCGTTTTGCCCGGGCGGGATCCGCCGTGAAGTAATCGTTCGCCGGCCCGACACCCGCCGCGAGCAGGCTCGTGACGCCACCGCCCGCCTGTTGCAAATAAGTCTGCAGCGGTCCGGTCGCGTGATTGGCCGCATTAAGGGCGGAGGCAAAGTCGCCCGAGGCGCCGGTGATCTGCGTCCGCAACTGCTGGAACTGGGTGCGCAATTGGATCAACTGGCCTTCAATATTCGCGAGGGTTGGTTCGAGCTCACGGAGCAGATCATTGACGAAGGGGTCCGCCAGACTGGCCGCGAAACCGAGCGCCGGCCCCTGGTCTTCCGCAAGTTTTTGAACAATGGCGCGCACGACGTGGCGGTTGCCACTGCCGTCCTTTTCCAACACGCGCAGGAACAGCCCGAGCGTGTCATCCGCGTCGGCAAACGTGCGGTCCAATTGGCCGAAAACCCGGCTGGCCTGACCCGCCGTGCCGTTGAGATTCATGATTGCGCTCTGCAGTTGGTTGCTGCTCGCGCTGATGATCCCGGCAGCCTTGTCGAGCAAGGCGGTTTTATTTCCCGATGCCAGTTCGGCGGCGAGCGCGGAATAGATTTTATCCACCGCGTTGTTGGCTGGGTCTGTCAGTGCCGATTCTATGACAGGACGGAAGAAGCCCTCGGGATTTTCGCTCAAAACATTTTGCAGACTGCGAAAGCCACTGGTCAGGCCACTGGTGTTTAGCGTTGCTCCGAGCTGCGCGCGAATCGCACTGGAGAGCGAATCCAAGGGCGCATTGAGTTCGTTCAAGGCGTTGTTGGCAAAATCCAGCGCCTTCACGCGTGGCAGTTGCACGTTGAGGTCCTGCGCGAAGTCCAGGTCCACTTTGCCGGGCGTGAGTTGTTTAAGCCGGCTTTCCACGTCAATCACCGGCAATAGCACCGGCACGGGGGCGTAACCGGAGAATTCGCGGAGCACGGAATTCCACGTGAGCGGATAATCGAAGAACGCCACATCAATCCAGTTCTGCTGCGCCCGCGGATGGAACGTGTCGTCACCCGGATTGTAATAGTTGCCCACGTCCATGCCCGCCGGCCAGCCGTCGTGCGCCGGGTCGAACTTGAAGGTGTTGAAATAATTTTGCGCGCCGACATTCCAGCCGCGGTTGACCCCACTGCCTTCTTCGGCCGGCCAACCGCCCATGATGTTCACTTGCGCCGTGTCCGCCGTGGTGGGAGTGATGTGCAGTTGTACTTTCACGTCCCGGAAAAACGGCACCCGGACGCGCCCCACGAGATTGTAGAAGCCGTGCGCGGGCCGATTGGGTCGTTCCCAGTTGTTGAAGTAACCTTCCGCCGCGGTGTTGAGGGGATAAAAACTTCCGCCGGATCCTTGCAAACTCAAATTGGCCGGAACGGGAAAACGGGAATCCACGCCTTCCACCGCCGTTAGATCATTGGCCAGATTGCCGTTGTTTTTGAAAGCCAGCGCAGCTTGAAAGGCCTGTGGGATGAACGGCAATTTGGTTTCCACCCCCAGCACCAGATAGCGGTTGGTAAGGCTGCACGGATCGCCAGTACTCGGTTTGAATTGGAGGCTCATCGGTTTGAGATCCGTATTCCAATAAGCCATGTGTTTCGCGCCGATGTTCGCGGGCAATTGCGCGGAATCGAGATTGCCCCGACAGAGGAATTTCATGCGCTGAAATTCCACGTTGAACGCGGAGGGATGCGGCAAAGCGATCAAACCATCGGTGCGCGACTCCCAATTGGCGCTGTCGAGATACGACAGCCGGTAACTCTGAAACGTGAACGCATAGCCATAGAGCGCGAGGTTCGCGGGAAAACTTGCCGCTTCATGAATGCCGCTGACCCCGCCGTAACGGACATAATATTTCGAGCGTGGCGTCAGCGGATAAAATCCGGTGTCCATTCCCGCGATGAAGCTGCGCCCTTGCGTTGGCGCGCGGAAATTCAGCCCGGCGTAATTCGCAAAGCCGTCCCGATATGCCAGCGTGCCGGGCCGTTCGCTGTACGCAGAATTGGTGGGATGCCCCCAACCTGTGGCGAGCAGCGCGGGGGCGCGCTGCGTGTCCGGCAATTGAGTTTGGTCGCCACGCAGAAATGTTCCCGGCACGTGATACGCCCCGGCCTGCACATCAGAGGTGCGTTGCCCGTAATTGGTGCCGCCCGCAAAACCCCAAGTCAGGTTCGCCGGTGGAATCGTGCCGTCCGCCACCAAGCCGCCGTCAGGCGTAAAGCCGAGTTCGCTCAAACCAAAATGCGCTCCAACTGGAGGGGTGAAGGATAACACTTGCCCACCGATCGTCGGAGCGCTGCTGCACCCACCTTCCGGCGGACAATCCCGCGAATACGGCACCGGAACGGGCCCAGCCAGCAAAAGATAACTGGCGGTCGTATCAATCAGATCATTCGAGATCGTGAGCGCACCACCGATCACAGGCACGTGGCCGCCGACACTGGTGCTCAGATAAGGAAAGTGCGGACGAAATTCCGTTTCCCGCAAAGTCGCCAGCATTGTGAGTAACGCCGCGCCGTTCGTGTCGGGCCGGACGTAAACTGGCACGCCCGGAGTGCTGATGACATTGTGATAGTAGCCGTCGTTGGAGATCCGTTCCGCCGCCAGCGGAACGACGAGCGTGGCCTGTTGCGCAAACAAATCGTCGTCCTCCTGTTGCCGGACGAAGCGCAACGCGTCGGCCTGGGTGAGGTAAAATTCGCCCTGCGGAATGTGCCATTCAATCTGGGGCGCGCCGATAAACAGCGGCTTCGTCTCTTCGGCAAAATAGAGCTGGCTGGAACCGTAAGAGGCCGCGGTAAACGTGACCGTCGGCGTTGTCGGCAACAGATCCGGGCCAAGCACGATGTTGGTCTTCACCGCAAAGGGCGTCATGGCGCGAACATTGGTGCTGGTCGCCAGCCCGAATCCGGCCGGGAACCAAGCTTCGAGACTCGTCGCGGTTAGTCCCGCGGCATTGAGCGACGCGCCGGGAAGCCGATAGCGAATGCCATTCGTCTCGAAAAATTGGGTCGCGTTGGCAAGGCTGAAACTGCCGTTGAGATTCGTGACGTAACCATTCGCGCCAAGATTCACGTTGAACGCTGCCCCGCCTCCAAACTTGAAGCCGGGCGCAGTCGCTAGGAACGCGCCGCCCGGACTGATTTGCAACTGCGACGCCACATGCGTTGGCGGGGTGTTCGTGCCCGGCGCTGGCGTGTTGGCAATGTTGGTGAGCACGGTATCAATCGGTCCGAAGAACACGTGTCCGTTGAAGTGCAATAGTTTTACTGGCGCCAAAGCGAAAGCATCGGCGGGAAGCACCGATCCGCTGTTGACGTTGAAGGTTTCGGTGACGCTGAGTTGGAACGCATCGTTGACTGAGTCGAGTTGCGTGCCCGGCTGCGGCTCGATCTTCAGAGTTGGAGATTGGATGATTCCGCCAGCACTCGCTTGTGGTGCGGCGGCATTGTAAGGCGGGAGCGAGAAATTAAACTGTGTGGTGTCGTTGCTCAGCGGCACCGCTCCCGCCAGCGTGGCTTGCAATGCGGTTTGGAGATTTACTTGAGCACTGGTGTTGCCACCGGCGGCACCAAAGTCATCCAACCGTCGAATCCAGAATGGGGCGCTGGCCGCAAACCCGCTTTGCGCCGTGATGGTTTGCACGGCAAACCGGCGCGTCCATTGAACCGCGCCCAGAGCCGTGTGGATGGCGGAGTTGCCGTCACCAAGAAATGCGGTTGACCCCGTCCACAACACTGCGTTGTTTAAGGTCGCGAGATGGCCCAGACCGGTTAAATCAGCGGCGGTGGTGCCGAGATTCTCGTCGAAGCGCCAATACGCTAGGAGATTTGGTTCACTGCCAGTGAGCAGGAGATTCTTCTGGAGTTGGATTTCGTTTGTCGTAAAAGCACGGTTCCAAATCGTCACTTCGTCAATACTGCCGCTGAAGCCCGAATAGCCCGGGTTCACGCCATATTGCCCGATTTGCAGATTCGTCAGGCTGGTGGTTGGACCAGCCGTGCCGACCCAGTTCGCAACACCAGCGGGATTGCCATCGACGAACAACTGGCCGCGGTTAGTATTCACCACGAAGGCGACGTGATGCCAGCCGCCATCTGCGATGAATCCGCCATCAATCCCCGTGCCGCCGTCCCAGGCGTAATTCGAGCCATTGCGAAAATACCAGGCGCGCAACCGGCCACTGGAAAGATGCATCGAATATCCGTTGAGCGAACTGTCCGCGTATTTGGTGACGATCCCGTCCCCGACCACGTTGGTGCGCGAGGTTTTCACCCAGGCAGTAAGGGTCAGCGGAAAGGCGTTCAAATCCGCCGTGTGGGTCACGCTGATGTTTTGGTTCACGCCGTTGAGCGAAACGGCGGTGCCCGCAATGGAGTTGAACACCAAGGGGGCGGTTGAAGAAATCCAGATTGGTCCGCTGGACAGAGTGCCAACATATCCATGGCCTGTGGCATCTGCCGTGGTCAGACCACTGCCTTCATCGCAATGCCAGAGCCCCACCAAACCTTCCTCGTTGCCATTAAGTTGGCGGTGCTTGAGGTAATTGACTTCGTTCGTAGCCAGCGCGCGATTCCAATACGTGACTTCGTCAATCTCGCCAGTGAGACTCGGAAAGATCGAATGCGAATAACGCCCCACCAGCAACGGCTCCGTGGAAGTGGTTCCGCCGGCGGCTCCGATCCAGGAGTTCACGCCGACCGGCACGCCATCGAGAAACAACTTTCCGCCCGAAGCATCCACGGTCATCGCCGCGTGGTGCCAGAAGCCATCGGCCACCGTCGCCACCGACGTGGCATCGACCGAACGATTCGCCAGAGTGCGATAATGGAACCCACGCAGTTTGCCGTTCTGCACTAGGAGCGCCCAGCCATTGCCGGTGCCATCCAGATATTTGCCCGCGATACCCTGGACGATATTGGAGCCATTGGTCGTCCGAAACCACGCGGAGACGGTGAACGGATACGAATTGAAACTGGCGTTGGGCGCGATCTGCACCAGTGCGTTGCTGCTGCCGAAACGGAGCGCCGAACCGGGTCCAACCTGGGCGAACACGGTGGCCGCACTCAACCAACTCGCAAGCACGGCCAAACTGATAGCAATAATTTGGAAGCTCCCAGCGAAGAATCGTTTGGTTTGTGCCGCTCCCCCTCCCATGCCGAGGCGCATTTGCCGCGCTAATTGCATATGTTTAGCTAGCTTGTGGCGACCATCTTCCTCTTTAGGCTATTAGAAGCAAGCAATTTAATAAATTAATCATCTGATGGACAACGCGCTGGTGCAAGGCATGCCATTTCCCCGCAGGGTCAAATGATTCATCCGTTACATTTGCCTGCGGTCATCCCGCCCTGGTGTTCGCTCGTTGGCGTGGGCGTCACTGCAGTTTCCGCAACCGTTTGCCTCTCATCTCCCTGCAAGCGGAGCTGAAGCGTAGCGAATCGCACTGCCCCTTCCGGGAGGTCTGCCAAGTGATTTTAAGCGGCCAGTGCGGGCAAGCACCAGAATTCCAGGGCCTGAAAACCAGATCGGTAACCAATCCACTATCTCCCCCTCACGATTCCATCTCGGGGAATTACCGGGCCGGGCCGGGGAATACACTTGACCAGCCGCCCGGGCGTCTCTTTACTTGCGGGCGTTAGGTTCAATTCATGTGGACGCAAGTTAAAAGCCTGTTTTCCAACGACATTGGAATAGACCTCGGCACTGCCAACTCGCTCGTTTATGTACGGGATCGGGGCATCGTGTTGCGGGAACCCTCCGTTGTGGCGATTCAGGCCGGTACGACCAACGTGCTGGCGGTCGGTGAGGAAGCCAAGCGGATGTTGGGCCGAACGCCCGGAAACATCGTGGCCATCCGCCCCATGAAGGACGGCGTGATTGCCGACTTCGAAATCACCGAAGCCATGTTGCGCCACTTCATCCAGAAGGTGCATCACCGAAAATTGATTGCCCCACGCGTCGTGGTGGCGGTGCCCTCCGGTATTACCGAAGTGGAAAAGCGGGCGGTTAAAGACTCTGCCACTCACGCGGGCGCGCGGGAAGTCTATTTAATCGAACAGCCGATGGCCTCGGCCATTGGCGTCGGTCTGCCGGTGCACGAACCGGCGGGCAATATGATCGTGGACATCGGCGGCGGGACTTGCGAAATCGCAATCATCTCCCTGGCCGGCATCGTCTTCAGCCGCAGCCTGCGGGTGGGCGGGGACGAATTTGATGACACGATTGTGGCGCACATGAAACGGGCCTACAACTTAATGATCGGTGAACGCACTGCGGAAGAAGTCAAGATACGCATAGGCTCTGCCTTTCCGCAGGAGCAGGAATTAACCATGGAAGTAAAAGGCCGCGATCTGAGTTCGGGTCTGCCCAAGACGCTGACCATTCGCTCGGAAGAAGTCCGCGAGGCCTTGCAGGAGCCGCTTTCAAGCATATTGGAGAGCATCCGCCTGACCCTTGAACGTTGCCCGCCCGAACTCGCCGCAGATCTGGTTGATCGCGGCATTGTGATGGCCGGCGGCGGCGCGTTGTTGCGCGGCATTGACCGACTGGTGGCCGAAGAAACCGGCCTGCCCGTCCACATTGCCGACGACCCGCTGACTGCCGTCGCCTTGGGCACGGGTCGGGTTTTGGAAGAGCTCCAATTTCTCAAGCGGGTTACCACCAACGCCAAGTAATTCCTCAAGCGTTCGCCGTGCGACAATGCTGGAGATTTCCAGCGCATGACGCGAACAGATGTTTAAGCGGCCGTACTATATTGCCGTGGCGCTTGTGGCCCTGCTCACTTTGCTGGTTCTAAACCTGCCGGGTAGTACAACCGCACGCCTCAAACTCGCCATCGGCAGCATCTTCCTGCCGCTCTTCGGCGCGACAGGCGGAATCCATCAAGCCGCCGCCAAGGCCGGGGATGCCTTGTTGCCGAAGGGCGAATTGATCCGCGCCAACGAAGCCCTGCGCCGACAGAATCAGGAGCTGCAGGTTCAGGCCATGCGTGCCGGTGAAACCGCCCGTGAAAACACCCGGCTGCGCCAACTCGTCGGCTGGAAGGCGAAAGCTCCATGGAAAGTCAAACTCGCCCGCGTGATCGCGCGCGACCCGGCGAACTGGTGGCGCGCAGTGCAGATTGACCGCGGCAGCCTCGACGAACTGCGCGAAAACCTGCCCGTCCTCACCCCGGACGGCCTCCTCATTGGCCGGGTGTCGGCGGTGGGTTTGACGAGTGCGCGCGTCCTCTTGATTGGCGACCCCAACTGCAAAGTTCCCGCCGCCATTCTGGGTGACAACGCGGAGTCCGGCATTATCACAAGTGCCGGACTCTTCAACGGCTCCTTCGTCAACCTGACCTATCTGGCCAATCGCACAAATATCAAGCCCGGACAAAGCGTCGTCACCAGCGGACTCAGTGCGATTTATCCCAAGGGCATTCCCATTGGCACCGTTGCCGACGCCCGCCCGGTCGAATCCGGCCTTTACACCGAGGCGCAGGTGAAGCTGGCCGCCAATCTGAACGCGCTTGAAGAAGTGTGGGTGTTGTTTCCATGACCACCCTGCCCAACATCTTGATCTTGCTGGCGACGCTGCTGACCGTATTCGCGGTGGGCGCGTTCAATGGCCTTCGCCAACTGCTCGGCGCCCAGGTGGACCTGCTGCCAGCACTCATGGTTTATACCGCCCTGAGTTCCGGTCCGCCCATGATGATCTCCATGGCCGTGGTGGGCGGATTGTCCTTTGACACGCTTTCGGCCAATCCGCTCGGTACGAGCGTGCTGCCGCTGCTGCTCGTTGGCTTTGTGATTCAGCTGCGCCGCGATCTGATTCTGCGCGATCAAATTTACGCCCAGTTGATCCTGGGTCTCCTGGCCAGCGCTGTGGCGCCAGCCATATCCCTCCTGATTCTGTTAACATTCGGCCAGTCGCCCTTGCTCGGCTGGGGTTCGCTCTGGCAATGGACGGTGATGAGCGGCGGCGGAGCGGTAGCCACTCCGATGTTTTTCGCCCTGTTTGGCTGGTTGAACCACGCCCTCGGTTACCAACGCATCATCGAAACCAGTTTCCGTCCCGACCGGGAAATTCGGCGGCGAAGAAATTAACCAACCGATGTTAGTTTTCGACCAACTCAAAAAGAATGATCCGCAGCTTCAGTTGCTGACGATCATGCTTTGCGCCGGCCTGGCGGTGTTGCTCGTCGGGCTTTGGTGGGTGCAGATCGTCAACGCTGGACGGTACCGGGAGAGTCTCGAAATCCAATCCTTCCGCTCCGTCCGCCTGCCGGCGGTGCGCGGAAAGATTCTCGACCGCCACGGCGTCGTGCTCGCGGACAATCGCCCCAGCTACAACATCAACCTCTACTTCGAGGAACTCAGCGACGCCTTCAAAAAGGAATACACCCGCTCCCGCCCGCGCCAGGTCGTGACCAACGATTTGCCCTTCTGGAAGGACTGGTTGGGCTTTTCCAACATTGTGACTCAATACGTCCGGCTCAAGGACGATCGGGCCCAAACCGTCACCCGTAGCGCGCGTTACAGCGTCGCCAGCGGCGTCGTGAATCGGGTCGCCGAGGTGCTGAAAACGCCACTCACCCTGGA
>JADLHS010000184.1 GCA_020848635.1 Limisphaerales bacterium | reverse complement strand
CTGCGGCTCCCGGAATTTGAAACCACTCCGGCAGCCATTCAGGCCACGGCGGATCAAACCATGGCCTCCGCCAATGCCGCGTTGGACCAGATCGGCAAACTCCCGCCGGACCAGGTCAATTTTACCAACACCATTGGGGCGCTGGACGACATTGGGTTTCAAACTGGCGGCGCCATGAACCGCCTCTATCTCATCAAAGAAACCAGCACCAACGCCGCGATGCGCGCGGCGGCGACCGAGGCGGTAAAGCGGCTGCAGGAATGGGGCGTGGGCTTGGACTATCGGGAGGATGTCTATCGCGCGGTGAAGGCGTATGCGGATACCCAGCCCAAGCTTTCCGGCGAGGCGGCCAAATTGCTGGCCGATACGATGCGCGACTATCGCCGGGCGGGTCTGGCCTTGCCGAAACCACAGCGGGACGAGGTTGAACGGCTGCGCAAGGAACTGGCCAGCGTCAGCACGGATTTCGACAGCAACATCAACAAGGCGCAAAAGGCGCTCAAGTTCACCAAGGCCGAACTGGACGGGGCGCCGGAGAGTTTGTTGAACGCGCCGGGGGTCAAGACGGGCGCCGATGAATACACCGTGATGGTCAATGTGACGTGGCAATACCTCGCGGTGATGGAACACGTGAAGAGCGAAGCCGTCCGCAAGCAGGTATTGACCGAGCAGAACCGCCTGGCCATTGCGGAGAACGTGCCGCTCGTCGAGAAAATCCTCGGACTGCGCGATACGATTGCGAAATTGCTTGGCTATGCCAATTGGGCGGATTTCCAGATCGAAGTGAAGATGGCGAAGAATGGGCACACGGCCATCGCGTTTGAGGAGAAGCTGCGGGACGGACTGCAGCCAAAGCTGGACGCGGAACTGGCCGAATTTCAAAAGCTCAAAGCGGCTGAGACCGGCGATCCCAACGCCCAGATCAACCTTTGGGACTGGCGCTATTACGCCGACCAGTTGAAGAAGACGAAATACAACGTGGACGGCGAACAACTGCGCGTTTATTTCCCGATGCAACGCGTGCTGGATGGAATGTTTGCCATTTACCAGCGCATCTTCGGCGTCACGTTCACGCAGCTCGAACCGCCGTATCAGTGGGTGGCGGGCCTGCAACTCTGGGCTGTGACCGACACGCAAACCAGCGAGCCGCTCGGCTTTTTCTATCTCGACCTGTTTCCGCGCGAGGGCAAATACCACCATTTTGCCATGTTCCCGATCATCGACGGGAAACGGCTCGCGGACGGCACGTATCAGCGGCCGGTTATCTCGCTCGTGTGCAATTTCCCGCCGCCGTCCGAGGACAAGCCGTCACTGCTCGATCATGATTCGGTGGAGACGCTCTTCCACGAGTTTGGCCATGCAATGCACGCAATCCTGACCCGCGCGCAGTTCACGCGCTTCGCGGGTTCGAGCGTACCGGGAGACTTTGTGGAAGCCCCGTCGCAAATGCTGGAGAACTGGACCTGGGACAAGAAGGTGCTCGACAGTTTTGCTGCGGACTACCGCGATCCGGGCAAGAAGATTCCGCCGGAAATTCTCGACCAGCTCCAAGCCGCAAAATACGCGACCTACGGGTCGCACTACCGCCGGCAGCTTTCCTTCGGTTTGATGGATCTATATCTCCACACGCAAATCACCGCCGCCAACGCTACGAATGCGATCCCGCTGGCGAACGCCGCCTTGAGCCGGACTTTCCTGCCGGCGCCGGACGACACGGCGCTGATCGCGTATCTCGGTCACTTCACCGGCTACGATGCGGGCTATTACGGTTATGCCTGGGCGGACGCGATTGCGGCCGACATGGCGACGGTGTTTGAGAACGCGCCGGACGGCTATTACGATCAGGCAGCGGGACGCCGGCTACGGGAGGAGATCTATTCCAAGGGCAATTCGCGGGACGTGAACGAATCCATCGAGAAGTTCCTGGGGCGTCCACGGTCAATTGAGCCGTTCCTTAAGAAGATCGGCGCCCAACCGCAGAAATAATCCCGATCCTCCCCTGTATGAAGCCTCTGCCGCACACCCATTCCTGTTTTGTCTGCGGTGAATCGAACCCTTTTGGTCTGCGGCTGCGATTTGAAACGGATGGGCGTGTGGTTCAGACCCGTTTTGTTCCGCGCGCTGAGCACATCGGTTTCAAAGGGGTGGTTCACGGAGGCATCCTCGCGACGGTCCTGGATGAAATCATGGTCTGGGCCTGCGCCGTGCCAACGCGCAAATTTGCCTATTGCGCCGAACTGACCGTACGCTATCGGCACCCGCTTGCGCCGGGCGAGACGGTGGTCGTTACGAGTGAACTGGTGGTGAATCGTAAAGACCGCATCTACGAGGCGAAAGCCTCCGCGCGCAATGTGGCGAACGTGATCCTGGCCGAAGCCACCGGAAAATACCGGCCGGTCAAGGCTGCCGACGCCGCCGAGATGGCACAGGATTTCGTCGGCGACCCAGCCTGGCTGCTGGCAAGACCGGGTTAGCCGGCGTTGCACTTTTGCGGCCGGCGTTTAGGGAGGTGGTTGCGTGAAGATCGCCGGGGCGTAGTTATTCTCCGCGCCGGTGACATGCAAACCAATCTGGCGCCGGTCGAGGGTGCTGCCTTCGTTCTGGGCGAGGCGGGCGAGGGCGATGTTATAGTCGGCCAAGGCTCGGATCTCGGCCGATCGCGCTGACGTCAGGTCCTTCTGCAATTGCAAAACGACGAAGGTGGTGCTTTTGCCCTTATCGAGTTTGGTTTGTTCGGCCTCGAGCGCAGCCCCGGCATAAAGCCGGGCTTCGTGGGTGGCGGAGACGCGCTGGAAGCTTGTTTGCGCCACGGCCATGGCGTTTTCAATTTTGATCAACGTCGCTTGTTGGAGTTGTTTTAGCTGCAAACTGAGTTGTTCCTTGGTCGCCTTGGCCGATTTATAGTTGTTTCGGGCGCTGGTGTTACCCAAGGGAATTGTCACTTGTGCGCCGACGCTGTAAAAAGGATTGTCTGCGCTGCTGATCTGGCCGAAGGCCCCGCTGAATTCAGTGGAAGAGGCGCTATATCCGTAGGCGCCGACCAAATCCAACTGCGGATACAACTGGTTCTTCGAGTAACGGATGATGTAGCCCTGCTTTTCCAGGCTCAACTTGGCCTGCAATAAATCGGGTCGCTGGGCCAGTCCCGTACGCCAGCTTTCCTGGAGGTTGAACTGCTGGGGAATGGCCAGCAGTGCATCCGTCGGCTGCACGGTCACATTCGCCCAATCGCCATAGTTGTCACTCAGGAGGTTCTTCAGGACGCGTTCCGTGGTGTCGCGGGTGCTTTGGGTTGCGAGCAGATCCGCGCGCGCTGAGGCCGCCTGCGATTCCGCTTGCTTCGAGTCCAGCGGCGCCAGCGCGCCGACTTCCACTCGGCGCCGGTTTTCGGCGACGAGTCGCTCGGCCAGTTCCAGTGCCTGCTGTTGCACCTTGACGGCTTCCTGGGCGTGAATCAGATCGAAGTAAGCCTGCTCTACGTCCGACACCGTGGTAATGATCTGCAACCGGACATCGAGTTCAGAGATTTTGACATTCTGTTTGTTGAGATAGATTTGCAGGCGCGTGGAATCAACCCAGAAATTCTTCAACAACGGCTGCCGCAACGTCAATGCGCCGACATCCCCGGAGGTCGTCTCGAAGGGGAAACGGTTGGTCCCCACCGGCACCGTGCCGTAGCGATCGGCCATCGTTCCGCCGAGCTCGTAGTTCAGACCCCACGGCAGCAGGCCCTGGAGGGAACTGCTGAATCGGTCCGTCTCGCTCTCCTGGCCATTAAACGAACGGCCCTCCGTATCCACGCCGCCGGGTGACAGATTGTAACTATGATTCCCGGAAAGGCCGAAGGTGGGATCATAGCTGCTATATGAAGCCCCGAGGGAGAAGTTCGCTATCGCCGGATTGATCCGTTGGATTTGCACATCGAGGTTGTGTTCGAGCGCGATTTTGATGCAATCCTCCAGCGACAGAGCGCGGGTCTGCGGCGATTCCGCCCGCGCGCCAAGCGTGAGGGCGGCGATCGTGCAGGTGGCCAAAAATCCTAAAAGTTTCATTGAGGGCAAAGGTTGGGGTAACGCCGGGCATTCGTCAACTCGCCGCCCGGTTCAGACGATCCACGATGGCCCGCCATTCAATCGTTTCGGGCAAGGCTTCGACCACGATCAATGCCGCGCCGGCTGCGTCGCAGCGATGTAACTCGCCGTAAATCGCCCGGGCAAACGCTTCCGCATCATGCGGAATCACACTCACGTCTCCCAGGCCGGTGCCGGCGGGGATGTGGGTGTGGGTGATGATGTGTGCATTCAGGCGTTGCAAGCTACGATCTTCGATTTGCCGGCGGAGGTCGGCGTCGTTGGCCCATTTAAGGATCACCAGCCGGGCCTTGGGCGAATAATGCTTCTTCAACAAGCCGGGACTGCGCAGGGTTGGCGGCTGCTGGTTGTTGGCGGTTGGCGGTTGGATGCTTGCCACGACCGCCGCGAGCGATTCCTCGTGGATCATGCCGGGACGGAGAACCCGCGGGGGAGTGGTGGTGAGATCAACCACGGTGGATTCAATGCCCACCTGGGATTGTCCGCCATCCACGATGAGCGCGAGTTGGTCGCCGAGACGGTTGTGGACGTGTTCGGCGGTGGTGGGAGAAATCTGGTTCGACAGATTCGCGCTGGGCGCCGCCAGCGGAAAGCCGCATTCGCGAATCACGGCTTGGATAAACGGATGGCTTGGCCAGCGCACTCCCACGGTCGCGCCGCCGGCCGTGACGAGGTCGGGAATTGCCTTGGACTTTGGCAGCACCAGCGTGAGCGGACCCGGCCAGAAGCTGTTCGCGAGTTGTGCTGCCGCCAACGGCCAGCCGGTCACACAAGCCTGCGCCATTTCGAGGCTCGCGACGTGGACGATGATGGGATTGTGCACGGGCCGGCCCTTGATCGTGAATATTTTCGCCACGGCCTCCGCCTTCAGCGCGTTCGCCACAAGGCCATAGACGGTTTCGGTCGGCAACGCAACCACCTCGCCCGCGCGCAACAACTCCGCGGCCCGCCGAACGGCGGTTTGAAAAAGATCGCGCGTGTGGGTTGGCAGCACGGTCGCCGTCATGGGGCAAGGCGGGAAAATGAAGACCCGAACACCCAGCATCCAATCCGACCGTGCTCCGCATCACGGGATGTTGGCCGTTCGCCGTTGGGTGTTGGAGGGGTTACCATCACTCGTAGCGCAACGCGTCAATCGGGTCGAGTTTCGAGGCTTTGCGGGCGGGGTAGAAGCCAAAGAAAATCCCGACCGCCGCGCTGAACACGAACGCCACCATGATCGAGGTGGTCGAGGTCATCGTCGGCCAGTCCATTTTGGCGGCGATCACCTTGGACACGGCAATGCCCCCGCAGATGCCCAGCGCGCCGCCGATGATGCTTAAAGTCACGGCCTCGATCAGGAATTGCAACAGGATGTCCCGTCCGCGGGCCCCGATGGCCATGCGGATGCCGATCTCGCGCGTGCGTTCCGTTACGCTTACGAGCATGATATTCATGATGCCAATGCCCCCCACTAGGAGTGAAATCGCCGCCACGCTGCCAATAAGCGCGGTCATGGTCTTGGCGGTCGCTGTCGCGGCTTCGGCCAGTTCCAGCTGGCTGCGGACGGTGAAGTCGGGTTCGCGCCCGCCGCGCCGTTGCTGGAGCACCGCCGTCACCTCGGCTTGAATGCGTTCCATCTGTTCGGCTTTGTCCGCCTGAATCAGAATCGCACTCAGAAAATCGCGGCCCGAAATCCGGCGCATGGCGCTCGTGTAGGGGACGACCACCGTGTCGTCCTGATCCTGGCCGAAGAAATTAACGCCCTTGGACTGGAGGACGCCGAGAATCTTGAAGGGAATGTCGCGGATGCGCAGCGTTTGACCGATGGGATCGCTGCCGGTGAAAAGTTGATCCACCACCGTCTTGCCGATGATGCAAACTTTCGAGGCGCCGCGGACATCCGCTTCGGTGAACATCGCCCCCGAGGTCAACCCCCATGCGCGCACGCTGAGATAATCCGGCGATTCGCCCTGCACCTGCGTGTTCCAGTTCAGCCCGTTGGCGAGCACCTGATTGCGGTCGCGTACTTCGCAACTGACGGCCACGACATTGGCGACCTCGCGTGTGATGGCCTGGGCGTCTTCCGCCGTGAGCGTGCTGCGCGAGCCCCAACCGCCGCGCGCGCCACCCGAACTGAAACTGCCGGGGAAAACCGTCAGCACATTTTGCCCAAGACTGGCGACCTGAGCCTCCACCTGAACTTTCGCTCCGTTGCCAATGCTGATGGCGGAGATGACCGCCGTGACGCCGATGATGATGCCCAGCATCGTGAGCAGCGTGCGCAGTTTGTTCCGGCGCAACGCGCGCAAGGCAATCCGGAAAGGGGCGAGAATTCTCATGCGCTCAATTTGACGGCTTGTTGGGCTTCGCGCAGGCGGTTCAGTTCCGTCTCCGAATGCAGCCGGTGCGCCACCGGGTTGTCGCTGACAACTTGCCCGTCGCGCATGAT
>JADLHS010000183.1 GCA_020848635.1 Limisphaerales bacterium | reverse complement strand
TGCTTTTCCAGTTCGCGCGTTCGGCGGATCAACTCCGGCAATTGCTGTAGCGCTATCATCTGCCGCTTCGCCTGCTTGTCCGGGGCGGCCGGGATGCCCAGCACCGTTCCCTTGTCCGGGATGTCGCGCATGACGCCCGATTTCGCACCGACCGTGGCTTGGTGGCCAAGTTTCAAATGACCGGCAATGCCCGACTGCGACGCAATCACGCAATAATCGCCCAACTGCGTGCTGCCGGCAAAACCCACCTGGCCCATCACCAGGCAGTGCCGGCCGAGGACGACGTTGTGGGCGATATGCACCAGATTATCAATCTTGGTGCCCTGCCCGATGACGGTGGCCCCGAGGGCGCCCCGATCAATGGCCGTGTTGGCCCCGATCTCCACGTCGTCGTGAATGATCACGTTGCCAACCTGGAGACTCTTGCGGTGTTGGCCTTCATCGAACACATACCCGTAACCGTCCGAACCGATCACCGTTCCGGCGTGAATGCAGACCCGGTGACCGATCTGGCACTGCGCGTAGATGACCACATTGGGAAACAGACACACGTCGTCGCCGATCTGGCAGTCGCGGCCAATGTGGTTGCCGCCCATCAGGACGGAATGTGCGCCCAACCGGACCCGCGCCCCCACCACACAGTTTGGTCCGACGTGCGCCGTGGGATCAATCTGGGCCGAAGCAGCGATAATCGCGCTCGCATGAATCCCGGACGGGTGTTGTTCCGGCGGAAAAAAGACCGGCAGCAACCGGGCCATGGCCACCCGCGCGTTCGGCACGCGGATGAGAACTTTCTTCGCGGAACGGTACTCGCCAGAAACTAGAATCGCCGTGGCCGGGCTTTGTTCCGCGACGACAAAATAGTTTTCATTCTCGGCAAAAGTCAGATCGCCCGGCTGAGCAAGCTCGGCCGAGGCGAACCCGGTTAATTCGACTGATCCGTCGCCGAGGACTTCGCCCCGGAGTTGTTCGGCAATTTGATAAGCAGTAAGGGTCATGGCGGGCTGAAGTTGGGCGGTTGTAGGCTAGGGTAGGCGTTCGATTCCGGTTGGTGTCGCTTAAACTGGTTCGATCATCGGTCGAATCCCGGCGCTTGTCGATGACGACTTCACGGCGGCGGTATGAATTTGATCCCCCAAAGTCCAACCTCGCAATCTTGGGGCGGATCTTACCGCCAGCGACCAAACGGGACTTTTCGGCACAAACCTTGCGACCCGCTTGCCCTGTGGCCAGCCAAAACAGCTCCACTACGACCAAGGAAGTCGGCAATTCAAACGGACTGGTTCACGCGAACGCGGCTATCCGTAATGCTCGCGATGTCTTTGGGTAATCAATCCCCGTTGTCCGACGACGATAAGGGTGGGATAGGTACAGCGTAACGGGGGAGGTAAAAATGGTTCTGAAGCAAAATGTAATGGAAGATACGGGCAGCCCGGCCAACACCGCCGCCAGCGCCCCACCCCCGGCCCCACGCGACTACGCCAGCTTGGGTCGGAACCTCATCAAACAGCTCGGGCAGTGCCTCGTGGCGGCCATGGTGGGCTATGGCTGTTTTCAGTTTAGCTCGCATTACTTTTTCCAGACCGTCCAGGTTGACGGGCGCAGCATGGCCCCCACGCTGGCCGATACCGACCGCTATCTATTGAATCGTTGGATTTATCACGTCCGCGAACCCGGGCAGGCGGACGTCGTAGTGCTCCGCGATCCGGTGGATAATGCGTATCTGGTCAAACGCATCGTCGCGAAACCCGGCGATATGGTTCACATGAAAGACGGGAGGATCTTCGTGAACGGAAGAGTGTTGAAGGAAGCCTACCTGCCGCGGGGGACGATGACTTTCGGCGATCCGCATTATCGGGAGCAGCTCTGGATCTGCGGACGAAACCAATATTTTGTGCTGGGCGACAATCGCAACAATAGCGCCGACAGCCGCATCTACGGCGCCGTGCCCCGTCAAAACATTCTGGGATTGGTCGTGCTTTGATTTGGCCGTCCCCCTGACCGGCCCAACCTTGCCGCCGTAAATCCCCGCGGCGATTACGATTCCCGCCAGGCCCGTCCGCTGGAACTTGTCAACCCACGGAATCCCGGAGATTCCCCGAGCTTCCTGTGTTGAAAATTGGCAGCCCGATGTTACTTTCGGGCCGCAGCCGCTCAGTCGCACGCCAATTCCCCCGGTCCAGGGATGAAAGTACCGTGAGCGACTGACTAGGAATTCCTGCCCGGCGGGGCGCAGAAGTGAAGGGACACGGTTTTGAACCTGTTCGGATCGCCGTTGACCAAGCCTGACGCGAAGAACCAATCCAAAGCACCAAATGCAAATTCAAGAATTGAAAATCGAAAATCGGGAACGGCAAGGGCGCATTGTCCGGGACTACGATGGTCAACGCAACGCGACACCGCTCTCAAAAACTAGTATCCCCGAGGGAAACTGCCGGCTCCGCTTTGCTCTCCTGTCGCCGTCAAAAACTTGGCGGGTCTTTACTGCGTCGCTTCTCGGACTAACTCTTGGAATCATTGCCCACGGCCAAAGTTACAACATCGACTGGTTCAAGATTGCCGGCGGCGGGGGCACGAGCACCGGCGGAGTCTATTCCCTCAGCGGCACCATCGGTCAACTTGATGCGAGTGGGCCGCTGACCAACGGGCAGTATTCGGTGACGGGTGGCTTCTGGGCCTTGCCTACCGCAATACAAGCCACAAACGCGCCTACGCTCTCGATTGTTCCCGCCACCCCTGGCAACGCCACCATCGCTTGGTCGCCCAACACGCCCGGTTTTGTCTTGCAGGAAACCTGGGCCTTGTCGCCCGCCAACTGGACGAACTCGCCCAGCGGAGCGACCAATCCCATCTCCGTCCCCGCCACCTGGCCGGTCAAGTTCTATCGCCTGTTCAAACCGTAACGGCGATCTACGCTCAGAAACGCAAAGGCGGGCAGCCTCTGCCACTCGGCAGAGCACCAAAGCGCACGCCCTGCTCGCAGCCCACCGGATTTACCCGGCGGCACCGGGCTGGCCCGGGGCATTCCGCTCAATGCGGCGTTCGATTCTGCGGTCATTACCTCATCCGTTGGCAACCGCCGAAATCAGCCGGCACGATAAGCAATTTCTAATTTGATCATTTCCAACTCTGGATTACAGTTCGCCCCAATAATCAGAAGTGCACCCCGGAGGTGCGGCGCTGCTCAGACCGACAAAGCCAATCTCACTATGAAGAACCCCACCCAGGCAGAGCGTTGTCTTTTGCTTCAAAAAACCCAACGCAAACGCATTGCCCTCGGCCAAATCCTGATTTCCCTCTGCTGCTCGGCCCACGCCCAAGGCACAGCGTTCACGTCTCACGGCCGATTGAATGACGGCGGCAGCGCTGCTAACGGGATTTACGATTTGCGGCTAGCCATTTACGATGCGGCGGCTGGCGGCAACCAACGCGGCCCGGCGGTGACCAATATCGCCACGCCCGTCAGCCACGGCCTCTTCACCGGGACGTTGGATTTTGGCTATGGCGTGTTCAACGGCGGCGCCCGCTGGCTGGACCTCTGGGTGCGATCCAACGGTGTCGCCAGCTTCACTTCGCTCTCACCGCGCCAGGCCGTGCTCCCAACGCCCTATGCGTTCTGGGCGGCCATCGCCCGCACATGAACCGAAGCGCCAAGCGGCGCACCAATCCTGATCGCTTGTTCAAGGCGCGACCACGCGTTTTCAGAAGCAAACTTAAATCCACTAATTCACACTGCCATCCCGGCCACACCCAGCCCCACTCCCTAACCTGGCTATGCTCAAACACAGACTCAACCTGCTCCTTGTCGGTGCGCTCACCCTGTGGGCTTTGCCGGCGATGGCCGCCACCAACGCCAACTGGTTCAAGATCGTTTCTCTGACGACCAACAACGGCGTGTTCACTGATGCCAGCCTGGCCGGCAGCCTGGCTGCGTCGGCTGACCACTTGTTCGCCAGCCGGGTCGGCGACGCGGAGTTCCGACGCTGGGACGCCAATGGTCTGGCCAATCCGACCAACTTCCCTCCGGGCTTCATCGTCGTCTCCGATCTGCGCACGGAGAAGGTGTATGCCTTTGCGGACGCCGGCGGCACGATGACCGATCAAGGCACCGCCACCGCGTTGCACGAGTTGGATCCGGCCACCGGCGAGACCAACGGTGTGGTCATCGCGCTTTCGGCCAGTGTGCCCATCGAGGATAACTGCTCCCCCGAGTTTGGCATCTTTTGCGGCTGGGGACGCGTGGTGGTCGGCCGGTCGCAACTTTCGGACATCGCCATTCCGAGCGGACAGGTCACCGCGCTGGGAAAGTCGAATCCTTTCAATCAGGGCTGCGATCCCTCCGAGCCGCTCACGGGCATCGCGGAATTTTTTGGGAATGAGCTTTACCTCGTGGCCTGCCAGCGGTTTAACGGCGAGAAGTTCCAGCGGGTGCGCCTCGCGAACGGGGAACGCACCACGGTGGCCAGCTTCCCCGGCCTGCCAAGCAAGACCAAGCTGACCTTCTCGCCGGCTCGCAATCGCTGGTATTTCAGCACGGCCAGTGGCTGGCTTGGCACCAGTTCGGAGATCACCGGCTATGCGGACGCGACCTGGGATCAGAGCGACGAGTTCCCCCCGCCCCCAGCGCTGGCGGTGACGGTAACGGCGACCCTGATCCTGGCGGAGGACGCCACCACCAATGGTTTTGGCAGCTTTACCCAGCAGGAAAACGCCGGAAGCACCCAGGTTCAGGTGGTGGCTTCCTCGAATCCAAGCCTCGTGCCCACCAACCACGTGACGTTCTTCGGGGGCGGCTTTCTCGGCAACAGCGAAACCGGAGCTTTCGAGTTCGTCGTCAACCCGGTTCCGAACTCATTTGGCACCGCCACGCTGACGTTCCTCACGACCAATAGTATCGGGGGGCGCGCGACCAACGTCCTCGCCGTGACGGTCATGCCCATTAACAACGATCCACCCCAAATTGTCGGGGTCACCAACGCCACGCTCACCCGCTTCGTGCCACCGCCCCACCTCGCCGCACAAACCGTGCGTTTGACCAACACCTTTGGCGTCCTTGACCCCGATCTGACAGGCGTGCCGCCCCAGTTCAGTTTCGTCACTCCCGATCCGGTGAGGCTGCCCCTGAGCAGTATGTCCGTGGTACCGGACGGTACCAATTTCCAGTTCATCATCGAAGTGCCCGCCGGCCAGGCCTTGAATGATCTGACCGCGCAACTGATCGTCACGGACGAAACCGGGCAGTTTGCAGCGAAGTCTTTTTACCTTTACGTGCTGCCCACCGGCATCCGTCCCGGCGGCGTGGTCGCCAACACGGATTATCGGGTTTATGCCCAGGGAGGACTGCGGGATCAGGGTGGGAGCACGTCATTGAGCGTAACCGGTATGGTCGGCCAGGTGCGGCAGGCATTGCTCTATGTTCACTCCGCCCTTGCACCCACTTACCCCACTTTGAAAGGCGTCAACTTGGGTGCCCCCGGACGGTCGGCGGACATTGTCGGCGTGGCAGCGGATAGTTGTGAAACGGTTTGGCAAAGCTACCTGTTGCGGTTCGACGTCAGCGACTTGGTGACCTCGAACGGTCTCTACGCCCTGGACAATTTGTTGGAAGGAAGTCCGTTGACCCAAGTGCTGCGGACGGTCAATGGGCTTTCCTTGCTGGTTTTCTATGA
>JADLHS010000182.1 GCA_020848635.1 Limisphaerales bacterium | reverse complement strand
GAGGCGCTGGCCTGGCTGCAACGACCACCGGACGGCCATGCGCCAGTCGTGCCGCGCTTGGACCAGCGAAAACCCCACGGATAAAGCGCCTGCACTTCGCCGGAAGCGAGCTGCTGCGCCCCGGAAACAATCGCCATGAAATCCAGTTCGTCGCCGAATACCCGGAACCCGCTCAGCACCGGCTGTCTCGCCCTCTTTGGCCTGCCGTTCGCGGGGTTTGGCCTCTTCGCGCTCGGAATGTGCGTCCGCGAAGCGCAGGCGGGCAAACTCAATCAGGCGGCCATGCTTGCGATATTCGGCTTGGTGTTCAGCAGCGTAGGATTTGGTCTCGGCGCGGGGGCGTTTTACGCACAGCGCAAGCTGAAAGCGATCGCCGATAAACGCGCCCAACATCCTACACAACCCTGGCTCTGGCGCGACGATTGGGCCGCAGGCGAAGTGCGCAGCACCGGTCGGGGGAAAATCTTCGCGCTCTGGCTCATCACGCTATTTTGGAATGCCGTATCTAGCTTTGTCTGGTTTATCGTGCCCGCCGAGCTGGCCAAAGGCCGCCGGGCCGCCTGGGTCGCATTCCTGTTTCCCGCCGTGGGGTTGCTGATGCTCTTCGGGGCGATCAGAGCGACCCTGACCTGGCGGAAATTCGGTCAAGCCCGCTTCCGCTCCAAGTCGCTGCCCGGCACACCCGGCGGGGTCCTCGAAGGCCACATCGAACTGAACTCGCGCTTGGCGGCGGCGGATGGCTTGCGGCTGCAATTGCGCTGCGTGTGCCGCGAATCCAGCGGCTCCGGTAAAAACCGGCGCACCACGGATCACACCCTCTGGGAAGACGAGAAGTTGCTTGGGCCGAACCTCCCGGAGCATCGGCCTTACTGCACGACCATCCCCGTCTTCATTCGCCTCCCGCCGGACCAGCCGGAATCGGACCACGACGACGATCCGCAGCGCAACCTCGCCTGGCGGCTGCGAGCCAGTGCGAAGGTTGCCGGGCCGGACCTTGATGTGGAATTTGAAGTGCCGGTTTTCAAAACCGGTGTGCCGGCGCTGCCGGCGAATGCGCCGGACCCTACGGCAAAATATCAACTCCCGCTCGATCAAATGCGCCTCGCCGGCCACTCGCGCATCCAGGTCGCCGACACGTACACCGGGGCGCGCGAGTTCATTTTCCCGGCCGCCCGCAACCTCAGTGCCGCCGTGGGCGGCGCGGGTTTTGCGCTGGTATGGACCGGCGTCATCTGGTTTCTGCTGCATGTCCGGGCGCCGCTAATCTTTCCCATCGTGTTCGGGTTGTTCGATCTGCTGCTGCTCTGGTTTTGCGCCGAGCTGTGGTTGCGCTCGAGTCGGATCGTCATCAGCCGGCAGGAAGTAACCGTGACCCACCGCTGGGTGCTGTTCCGGCGCGCGACGACGATCCCGACGGCGGACGTGGCGGGCATCACAACCAAAATCGGCATGACCAGCGGCCAGTTCAGTTACTACGACATCAAATTGACCCGGCGCAACGGCCGCCCAGTAACTGTGGGCACGGCCGTGCCCGGCAAGGTCGAAGCCGAATGGCTGGTCCACGAGATGGAGATGGCATTGGGGAAAAATAACTCGGCAGCCGCCCGGGAACGATTACCCTGACTCCCATGCGCAGTTCCGCCACCCCGAAGCCTCCCCGTTCGCACACTCCAGTGCCTTCGGATTGGCGGCCGGAAGTCGAGCGCGTGCTCATCACCGATGCGCAAATCGCCCGGCGCGTCCGGACGCTGGCTCGCGTAATCGAGCGTGATTTTCGCGGACGCGAAGTAGTCGTCATTTCGCTGCTCAACGGCACGGTGCTATTTCTCGCGGATTTGATCCGCCACCTCTCGCTGCCCCTCCGGCTCGATTTCATCGGTGTGTCCAGCTACGGCGCGGGCACGGAATCAGGCGAACTGGTTTTCACCAAGGAACTACGCCTTGACGTGCGCGGGCGCGATGTGCTGCTCGTGGACGACATTCTCGACACCGGCAAAACGCTCAGCCGCGTCATTCCCAAACTGCGCGCCCTCAATCCCCGCCGCATCAAAGTGTGCGTGCTGCTCGACAAGCCTTCGCGCCGCGTGGAAAAAGTGGCGGCGGACTATGTCGGCTTTGAGATTCCCGATGTGTTTGTGGTCGGCTACGGATTGGATTACGCGGAGAAATATCGCAATCTGCCCTTCGTTGGTGTCCTCAAACCGGCGATGTATCAAACGTGATGCGCGATGCGCGGATCGTTTTTCGTGCATCACGCGTCTCCCCTTCTCCGATTGCCGGTGCAAATCACGCTTCCAGTGTTTTCCTGACGGCACGATTTGAACCCGCGTGCGTGCTGAGCAACGCCGATCCAGCCCCCAACCATGAGCGGAAAGGGACGGCCTCGGTCTGCGAAAACAGGGTGAGACCTCCTAGGGTGAAACCTCCCTTTCTGCCTTGAACATAGCGATCTAATTCTCAGCAGATCTCCTATTAGATATTTTCAAATTTTTCCCTTGCATATTTTGGCGGTAAGGAGGACAAACGCATTGCAGTTCTTGATCTGTAGCTGAGTTAGTTGTCGCACGGTTTCCAGGATATTTGCCAGCATGAAAACCTGCTTTGGCAAAGCAGATTCCGAGTTTGCCTCACCGGCCGATTTCTTTGCGGCGAGCTACGAGGCACAGTTGACAACAAACCTTTTCCCACCGCCGTTGCCCCCCACGCCCTCGCCCGGAGTTAATGGCCGGTCTTACAACCACCTCCAACTGAACTTTGCTCAAGCCCGGACCGGAGCGGTGGACCGTACCATTGCCGCAGATGGCAAAGGCCATGGCCGTGATGCAGGGCTGGCCGTCATGACTCGAATCAACGTCGGAGCCGAGCCTCGCGGCGAAGGCGATTGTAGCGGCGATTCGGTGTCCGCGCACCCTGATGGCCGGCTTGCGCAGGAATATGCCCATGGTTTCCGGTGCAAGAAAGTTCTGCTGGCTTGGTGCTGGGGATTGAAGCCCGTGACCCGAAAAACCAACGTGCCAATACGGGAATGGCAACCAACCACACCTCCAACTCTCGAACAACTGTATTTATGAGAATAACCCAAATACTCCGATCGCTCGCACTGGCTCTGAGCTTCATCTCGCTCAGCGCATCCGGCGCCGCCGTGCGCTACGTGAACCTCAACTGTCTGGCCCCCACGTCGCCATACACCACTTGGGCCACGGCGGCCACAAACATCCAGGATGCCATCGATACCTCCGTGGCCGGCGATGAAATCATCGTCACCAATGGCATCTACCGTCATGACGGCCGAGCCGTGGCGGGTTCGATGACGAACCGTGTGGCAGTCACGGCGGCCGTTGCCGTTCGCAGTGTGAACGGACCGGAGTACACGTTCATCCAGGGCAGCCGGGATCCGCTGACGACGAACGGCGACGCCGCGGTTCGTTGCGTGTATCTGACAAACGGCGCCGTGCTCGCGGGATTCACCCTGACCAACGGCGCCACCCGCGCCTCCGGCGACGTGGATGCCGAGCAGAGCGGCGGCGGCGTGTGGTGCCCCTCGACGCTGGCGTCTGTGTCCAACTGCGTCCTCACCGGCAACAGCGCGGCCTACTGCGGCGGCGGCAGCTACTTCGCCTCGCTGCGCAACTGCACGCTCTCGTCGAACCGCGCCAATGTGGCCGGCGGCGGCGCGTTCCGTGGCCAGATGGCCGATTGCACGTTCGCCGGCAACTGGGCGGCGGGAAACGGCGGCGGCGTTTATTTCGCCCCGCTGACGAATTGCGTCCTGAGCGGCAATTTTGCCGGCCGGGGCGCGGGCTCTTACTATGGGACGTTGCTGGATTGCGTGGTGACCGGCAACGTCGCCACCAATTTGGGCGGCGGCGCGGATTACGGCGCGCTGACCAACTGCCTGATCACGGGCAACCAGGCCAGGGCCGGCGGCGGGGTGGGCGACGCCACCCTGGAAAACTGCGTGATCTCCAGCAACCTCGCCAACACGTCCGGCGGCGGCGCCTATTATTGCGTGTTGAGCCACTGCCTGCTCACCAACAACGCCGCGACCAATGCGGCCTCCGGCTGGGGCGGCGGCGCCGCCTCCAGCACGCTGCGCTACTGCCAA
Source organism: Limisphaerales bacterium (assembly GCA_020848635.1). GTDB lineage: Bacteria > Verrucomicrobiota > Verrucomicrobiia > Limisphaerales > JADLHS01 > JADLHS01. Next base: position 5,262 of record JADLHS010000182.1, on the reverse strand, counting down.
GTCGTGGGCAACACCTCGGCGCACAACGGCGGCGGAGTTTCTTCCTGTCAGGTCACCAACTGCACCGTGCGGGCCAACACCGCTCGAAGTTACGGCGGCGGCGCGAATGGAGGTTCGTTGAATTCGTGCGTGCTCGCAGAGAACACCGCAGCCGAGTACGGCGGCGGGATGGACAACGCCACACTGACGGGCTGCGTCCTGTCGAACAACGCGGCGAATTCCGGCGGCGGCAGTTATGCCGGCTGGCTGTCCAACTGCGTCGTGTTGAACAACCGCGCCACCAACAATGGCGGCGGCGCCGACCACAGCGCGCTCCTGAACTGCCGGCTCAACGGCAACTCCGCTGCGGGCTACGGCGGCGGCGTCCATCGCGGTTCGGTGACCAATTGCGCGCTATTCCATAACCAGGCGAATAACGGCGGCGGCACGGCCTATGGGACGGTGGTCAATGGTTCGATTGGCGGCAACTCGGCCAGTTCGCTGGGCGGCGGCGCGGCCAGCGGCACCATGATCAATTGTGTCATTTGGGGCAACACCGCCTCGGCCAGTTCCAACACCTCAGCCGTCACGCTTTCCTACTCCTGCACGCAGCCTTATGTCAGCGGCACCGGCAACCTTGCGACCGATCCGCGCTTCGTCAACCTGTCCGCCGGAGACTTGCGCCTGCAATCCAATTCGCCCTGCATTGACGCCGGCACCGGTGTGGTCACGGCCGATGGACCCGACTTGGACGGCAACGCCCGATTCAGCGGACTGGCCCCGGACCTGGGCGCCACCGAATTCCAGTCCGGCGACCCGTTCTACGCGTGGCGTCTCTACTACACACTGCCCACCGACGGTTCCGCGGATTACGCCAATCCCGACAGCGACGGCCTGAACAACTGGCAGGAATGGATCGCCGGCACCGATCCCACCAACGCGTTGTCGGCGCTGCGGATCGTCGCCATCAGCAACGCTCCCTCCGGCGCGAGCATCCAGTGGAACGGCGTAGCCAACCGGACTTACTGGCTGGAATCCGCGACGAATCTCGCTGCGCCCGTGTACTCGCTGGTGGCGAGCAATCTGGCCGGCCAGGACGGAATCCTGGTCTGCGCCGACCCCAATTCGCCGGGCCGGCCCGCCCGCTTTTACCGCGTGGGAGTGACGCGATGAACTTTGAACCGTTACACATGCTATGAAACTACCCTCGTTACGATTCCACTGGGTCGGCACCTTAGCCCTGCCGGACTCCTTGGGCGTGCTGTCCACCAACCTCCCAATCGGTCCCGAACCGTGGACGCACTTCCGGCTGCAACCCGGCAACTGAACATCGAACTTGAATCTCCACAGAGTCTGAACACCCCGATCGACATCTCATGAAAACCAAACAACTTCTCCTCACCGCGCTGGCGTTGACGCTGTCCCTGGCAGGCGCGAACGCCCAAACCTGGACCACCAACACCCTCCCGCCTGGCCTCGCATCCTGGTGGCAGGCCGAGGGGGGCTTCCTCGACTCGGCCGGCTCGAATCACGGGGCGCCGGTCGGAGGGGTGGCCTTCTCGCCCGGTCGCTCCGGCCAGGGCTTCGTCTTCAACGGCACCAATCAGGGCGTCATCGTTCCCCACCACGCCAGCCTGGATGTGCCGCCAACCGGCTTCACCGTCGAGTTCTGGATGAAGGCCGGCAAGGATCAGGTCGAAGCCATCAGTTCGGTCGTGGACAAGGACCATTCGGCGCAGGACAATACGGGCTGGGAAGTCAGTTGCTGGCGCGACACCGGACGGCTTTCCTTCGGCATCGGCGATGGCACCTCTTTCCCGCTTTGCACGAACCTCACCGACGTGCTGGACAACCAGTTTCATCATATCGCTTTCGCATGGGAAATGACGAACTGGCTCATCTATGTGAACGGCGTGTTGGAGAACAGCCTCTATCGCCCCGTCACTGCTAATAGCACGCGCCCGCTGCGCTTTGGTTATCATTGGGGCGATGGGACCGGCACACCCATGCGGTTCTTCAAAGGCTCCTTGGATGAGGTGCGCCTCTACAGCCGCGCCCTGACGGCGACAGAGGTGGCACGCCTCGCGCTCAATCTTCCCGGCGCCAACGGCATTTGGGGACTCAAAACCCACGACCCGGTTTCCGAGCCGCCGGCCACATTGTTCTGGCTCGATGACAGCGGCGCGAACCCTCGCCAGCTCGCCAATGTGACGCTGGCCGGGCAGACCATTGAGGCCGATGGCTTGGCGATGTCACCCAACGGGGTGCTCTTCGCCTTTCAGATCAACGCGCCCGGCGGCTCGCGGCTGTTGACGCTGGATTCCACGTCGGGGATCGCCACCGCAGTGGGGCCGGTGCTGTCCGGCCGGAACATCCGGGGCGCGACCTTCACCCTGTCGGGTCGCCTGATTGCCTTCGACTACACCGCCTCGGAACTGGTCACGGTGGATCCGACCACGGGTGTGATTGCGGGCCTGGGTGTGCCAGTGGCCGGTCTGTCTCCGACCTCGACCGGACAAGGCGCCGATCTGACGCAAACCCGGGATGGTTCCTTTCTCTTCGCTTATGCCAACGAAATCCACCAGCTCGATCCTCGCAGCGGGGCGCGGACTCTGCTTTTCACGGACACCGGCCGCTTTGCTGACAACTTGCTTCCGTGGAACGCCGGTGTGGCCTGCTCGCCGGTGGCGGTGCCCGATGAAACCATCTTCGCCTTCGAAGTCTCGGAGGACGACAGCGTCTATTCCTATCTTCCGGCTGCCGGTTTCGCGCGCACCTTGCTGATCAACGACGTGGTCCCCGCCTACAACGCCGGGCGCGGCGACCTCGCCGCCCTGCCCGCCGCGCGGGTGGAACTGCTGAACTTCACCGTCAACGGCACCAACGCCACGCTCCAAACCGTCTGCCGCGGCGGTGCTTGGGCGGAAGTGGTGTCCACCGACGACCTGGGCGTGCCAAACTGGCAGGTCGTGCCAGGCACCGCCGGCTGGGTGCCCTACACGCCCGGCACCATCGCCACGCCGATGAATTGGACCAACCTGCCGGCGAACGTCCCGCACCGTTTCTTCCACGCACGGGTGCAATGAAACATTGACCGAGGATTTCAAGCGACCATCTCCAGGTGAAAAACTGAAACGCGAGCAGAACCCGCAACCTCTCAACCAACAAAACCATGAAGACTGCTGTCAAGTTACTGTGTGTCATCACCGGGCTGGTACTGGCCAATCTCTCCGCGCACGCGGTGCGCCCCGACATCCGCTGGCTGGGCGGAGGCCACAACGCCGAGGTACGCGGCCTGGTGGTTTCGCCCGACGGACAATGGATCGCCTCGGGCTGCAATGACCAGACCGTAAAGCTCTGGCGCAGCGCCGACGGCAAGTTGGTGCGGACGCTTCAGGCTGATCTATCCGCCGCCGTGCTGTCCGTGGCGTTCTCCCCCGACAGCCAGCGGATCGTTGCCGGCTGCGGGACGGAGTACGGCGGCACCGCCACCGGCTTTCTCGAACTGTGGCAAGTCAGCGACGGTTCGATGGTCTGGACGCAGCGAGTCAGTTGGGCCACACCGGTGGTGGATTACGCGTCGGACGGTCAGCGCGTCGCGGCCGCTTGTCCGGACAACAACATCTATCTGCTGCGCGCCACCAATGGCGCGATCGAACGTACCCTCACCGGACACACCAGCCCCGTTTTCTGTCTCGCCTTCGCGCCCAACGGCCAGACCCTGGCGTCGGGTTCTGAAGATAAGTCCATCCGTTTTTGGAACGCGTCCAACGGCGGCCTGCTCCACACGATCAACACCGCGCACAACGGCTCCGTCAGGTGGGTGGATTACTCGCCGGATGGCACACTGCTCGCCTCGGCGGGTTATGACAACAAGGTGAAAATCTGGCGCACGTCCGACTACGGTTTGGTGCGCACGCTCAGTAGTCACACCAACTTGGTGCTCAGCGTCGCCTTCTCGCCCGACGGCGCGACCCTGGCTTCCGGTTCCGTGGACAAGACGGCCAAGCTGTGGCGCGTGTCAGACGGGGCTTTGTTGCGCACGCTTGAGGGTCACACAGACTGGGTGTATTCGCTCGCCTTCGCCACCAACGGCAACACGCTCTATTCCGGCGCTTATCGGCGGATCAAGCAGTGGGAGGTGGCCACTGGAGCGTCGCTCGCCGACCTGACCGGGCACAACGGTGGGGTGCGCGGTGCGGCCTTCAGCCCGGATGGCCAGTGGCTGGTTACCGGCAGTGACGATCAAACCGCCATCCTCTGGCGCGCGGCGGACGGCGCGTTGCAACGACGGCTGGGGGGCCACAGCAACTTCGTTGTCGCCGTGGCCTTTTCGCCCGACAGCGGTCTGCTCGCCACGGCCAGTCAGGATAAGCTGATCAAGCTCTGGAATGTGACCAACGGCAACCTGGTGTTGAACCTGACCAACCACACCGCCACGCCGTATGCGGTCGTCTTCGCGCCGAACGGCACCAATCTGGGTTCGCTGGGCAGTGACGGAGTCCGCTTTTGGAACGTGGCAGACGGTCAGAACTATCAGACGCTCTCCGCAGGCAGCGGTGGGAGCTGCCTCGCCTGGTCACCCGACGGACAATTCGTGGCCGCCGGCTGCTTTGATAAACAAATCCGCGTGTGGCGGACGAGCGATTTTGGACTCGCGACCACGCTCACCGGTCATAGCAACTCGGTTGCTGCGCTCGCGTTTTCGGCCGATGGCCAGCGCCTCGGTTCCGTGAGTTTTGAATCCGCGCGCATCTGGCGGGTAACGGACTGGTCGCTGGAACGGTCGCTCGCCGAAACCAACAGTTCGCTGCTCTTCGTCACTGGCCAACTCTCACCCGATGGCCAGTTCATGGCCACGGCCGGCAGCGGCGGTCTGCGCTTCTGGCGTGTCGCCGACGGCAGCATGATGAGCAGCTATAACGACGAAATCGGCAGAACCATCAACGGTATCGCCTTCGCGCCCGACGGTTCGAGTTACAGCTACGCACGAACGGACGGAACCGTGGCGGTGGCGCGCACCCCGGGAGCGCCACTGCTGTCAATCTTTCACGCGACCACCAACACCGTGGCTGTCTCCTGGCCGTCGCCTTCGACGGGTTGGGATCTGCAACAGAACACCAACAGCGTCAGTTCGGTGAACTGGAGCAACCTTACCAGTGGGATTCAGGACGATGGCACGAACAAGACCCTCATCTTCAGTCCGCCCACGGGCAATCGATTTTACCGCCTGCACAAACCGTGAGAACGCAATCACGAGTCCAAGATCTCAACAAACCGAAG
>JADLHS010000181.1 GCA_020848635.1 Limisphaerales bacterium | reverse complement strand
CGCACTCCGGTCGCCAGTGCCCCGCCCCACCTCAACCGCCATCACCCGAAAGCGCTCTTCGGAAGCCTCGCCCGCGGTGGATCGCAGCCAGAGGCCTTCGTGCGTGACGTGACCTTCCAGCCGCTGAAAGGCGCAACGCAATCGCGCGCCGTCCGGCATGGCGGCAACCGCAAGTCCGTCACCGTGATACCCCTTGCCCGCCACGGTCCCAAGTTGATCCATCGGAATCGGTGTGGATGGGCGACCGGAAGGAGTCGCCGAAGCGAACGCTGCTTGCGCGGCGAGCAGTGTGGCCACCGGAAGCGACAACCTGAGGACGGCGAACAGCGGGAATTTCCGTTTCATAGCGCGCGGATGTTGGGAGCCGACTCTACGCTCGCACCCGGGCTTGTCAATCTTAGCCTGCGCGGGGTTGTTTTCGTCTCAGCCCTCGGTCAGTGGAACGGCGGCGGCATTTTGGCGGGCGCTTTGCGTTGAAATCCGGAGCGCGATGGCGCAGCATCTCGTTCGTGAAATACTCCTGGCTGCGATCCGTACTCGTGCTGCTCACCGGGCTCACCCTCGCCAGTGGCGCCACGCCGGCCACGGACGCGGGAAAACCGAACTTCATTTTCATCCTCATTGACGACCTCGGTTACAGCGACCTGGGCTGTTACGGCAGCAAGTTTTACCGCACGCCCAACCTCGACCGCATGGCGGCGCAAGGAATGAAGTTCACGGATGCCTACGCTGCCGGCCCCGTCTGTTCGCCGACGCGCGCCAGTATTCTCACGGGCAAGTCGCCCGCACGCTTGCAGCTCACCGATTGGCTCCCCGGACGGTCGGACCAACCCGACCAACGACTGATGCGGCCCCGGTTTCGGCAGGAACTGCCGCTCGCCGAAACCACGCTCGCGGAAAAATTGAAAGCTGCTGGCTACGTCACCGCGCACGTCGGCAAGTGGCATCTCGGCGGGGCAGGCTACGAGCCGCAGCGGCAGGGCTTCGATATCAACATCGCGGGCGATGACACGGGGACGCCGCTGAGCTACTTCGCACCGTTCACGGGCAAGGGCCGCGAAGGACAGGATCGGGTGATGCCGGGCCTGGCATCGGCGAAGGCGGGCGAGTATTTGACCGACCGGCTGACGACCGAGGCCGAGCACATCATCGCGGCAAACCGGGACCAGCCATTCTTCCTCTACTTCGCGCACTACGCGGTTCATATGCCGCTAAAGGCCAAGGCGGATTACGTGGCCCACTATTCGGCGGTGACGAACAAGCCAGGCCAGCAGACCAATGTGATTTACGCCGCCATGATTGAAAGCATGGACGAAAGCGTGGGGCGCATCTTGCAGAAGCTCGACGAGTTGAAGCTCACGGAGAAAACCGTTGTGATCTTCACGTCCGACAACGGCGGCCTCGTCACGAGCGAAGGACCGAACACGCCGCCAACCATCAACGCTCCGCTGCGGGAAGGCAAAGGGTGGCTTTACGAAGGCGGCATTCGCGTGCCGCTGCTGGCGCGGTGGCCGGGCGTCATCCCGGCGGGCAGCACCAACGCGACGCCCGTGAGCAGCGCGGACTATTTCCCGACGCTGCTCGAACTGGCCGGCGGGAAGCCGTCACCCAATGAAATATTGGATGGGGTCAGTCTCGCGCCGTTGCTGGCGCGGACCGGCGAACTCCCGGCGCGTTCGCTGTGCTGGCATTACCCGCACTATGCCAACCAGCGCAGCAAACCGGCGGGCGCGATTCGCGACGGGGATTACAAGCTGATCGAGTTCTACGAGACCGGCCGCGTGGAGTTGTTCGATTTGCAGCACGATCTCAGCGAGAACCAAAACCTGGCCGAAGACCCGGCGCAGGCCGCGCGCGTCAAATCGCTGCGCGCGAAGCTGGCCACCTGGTGCACCGAGTCCGGCGCGCAAATGATGCAACCAAACCCCGACTACCACCCCAGCCCGCAAGCGGCGAACGGCACCATCACGCTGCTGGCCAAGGACGCGGACGTCCATGGCGTGATGCTCCGTTACGAGCCCTTGCCGCACAAGAATACGCTGGGCTTCTGGGTGAACCCCGGGGACTGGGCGCAGTGGGAATTCGAGGTTGCCCGGCCCGGCCGGTTCACAGTGGAGATCACCTACGGCTGCGGCGACCGCAGCGGCGGCAGCGAAGTGGCGTTCGAGGTTGGCGCACAGAAACTGAGGTTCAAGGTCGAGCCGACTGGCGGGTTTCAAGCGTTCGTGAAACACGAAATTGGCGAACTGAGTTTTGACCAGCCGGGCCGCTACCCGCTCACGGTAAAGGCAACGTCCAAACCCGGCCCGGCGGTAATGGATTTGCCGCAGGTAATATTGCGGCCGGTGAAGTAATGGCGCGCCGGACCCGACGCGGCGCGAATCGTAAAGGAACTTGAATTGCATGATCATACCATCCACGCCTTTCCCGACGGTGGTCCGTTGCGGTGCTCTGGGGTTCATGATTTGCCTGGGTGGGCTCAGTTCACCCGCCGCCGACCCTTTCATCCGGGCCAATCAAGTCGGCTATCCGCGACACGACACGAAGAACGCCATCGCGTTCGCCAAGTCTGCCCTGCCGGACACCTTCACGGTGGTGGAGGTGGACACGCGGAAGGTTCGTTTTCAGGGCAAGAGTCATCCCCTGCCCGGCGCGACCTGGGGACAATTCTCGCAGCACGCCGAGCTTGATTTCACCGGACTCACCCGGCCCGGTCGTTACGTATTACAGGTGGGCGACGCGAAGTCCCTGCCCTTTATCATTGGCAACCCCGTGAGCGCGACGTTGCCCGATGGCTTGCTCGAATTCATGCGGCAACAGCGCTGCGGTTATAACCCATGGCTGAGGACGAATTGCCATCAACTCGACGGGCGCACGGCGTATGGCCCGCAGACAAACGGCACGCCGCTGGACGCGCGCGGCGGCTGGCATGACGCCGGCGATTTGCTCAAGTACCTGCTCACCTCGGCCAATGCCACGGCGCAACTTTTGTTGGCGTTTGAACTCACACCGCGGTCGCGGCGCAACGTCCCCGGCTTCGCCGATCTGACCGACGCCCTCGGAAATCCCAGTCCGAATGGCATCCCCGATCTCCTCGACGAAGCCCGCTGGGGGCTCGACTGGATGCTCAAGCTGCATCCGGCGCCCGACCAGCTTTATCATCAGGTCGCCGATGATCGTGATCACTACGGCTGGCGATTGCCACCGGATGAAAAGGCCGATTACGGCTGGGGCAAAGGCGGGGCGCGCGTGGTTTATTTTGCCGACGGCAAACCGCAAGGCTTGCAGCAATACCAGAGCACGTCCACCGGCGTGGCGAATCTCGCGGGCCGTTACGCCGCGGCGATGGCCCTGGCCTATCAGATTTGGCAGGACGACCCCGCGCAGCGCGCCTTCGCGCTTCAGTGCTTGCAAGCGGGCAAGGAGGTTTATGAGTTGGGGCGGGCGAAGGAAGGCGTGCAGCAGGGCAATTCTTACAAAGCCCCGTATCGTTACGAGGAAACGACGTGGGCGGACGACATGGAATGGGGCGCGGCCGAACTGTTTCGCGCCACGCACGAGCCGCGTTATCTCGCCGACGGACAGCGGTACGCGCAGATCGCCGCCGATGACGGCTGGATGGGCCGGGAGCAGACCGGCCATTACCAGTATTATCCGTTTATGAACGCCGGCCATTTCCGGCTCTATGATCTCGTGGACCGCAAAGGTAAAAAGGATCTCGCAGGCTATTATCGCGCCGGTCTCGAACGCTGTGTCCGCGCCGGTGAAAAGAATCCTTATCGCATCGGCGTGCCGTTCATCTGGTGCTCAAATAATCTCGTGGCCGCGCTGGTCACCCAATGCCTCCTCTACGAACGCATGACCGGCGACGGGCGGTTTCGCGATTTCACCGCCCGGCAACGCGACTGGTTGCTCGGGCGCAACCCCTGGGGCACGACGATGTTCACCGAGGTCGGCAACCGGTTCCCAACGGACGTTCACCTAATGACCACCCAACTCGCAAAACGCTCCGTGCGCGGCGGGTTGGTGGACGGGCCGGTCTATG
>JADLHS010000180.1 GCA_020848635.1 Limisphaerales bacterium | reverse complement strand
CTTTGGAATTCAATCTTCGATGCCACCGTTTGGTGAGTCGGGCGTGTGCCCGCTGATTGCTGTGTTTTCTTCACAAAAACAATCAATCCACAAACGGTGGCCCAATTCCAACTGCATAGTTACGGCTTAGGAGCCGGCTTTTTTGTGGCGACGGCAGTCAGTCACTCCGCAGGTGGGGAGCGGCGAAGATTCAGCAAACGACCGGTGCCTGGCTTCGGCCAGATGCCTTTGAGGAGATTTCTCCCGGTCGTCCCAGTCACAACCCTCCAAGTCAGCCATGCATTCGCGTCCGGGTTGGGTGAGTTGACGATCGGCTTACGGCCCCCTTGCCGGTATTCCCGGTGGCGCCATCATGCAAATCGAAGGGGGGCAAGGAGCCAGGGATTCTTCTCCCACACGGATTGCCGTCAGGAAATCGGGGATTGGGACGCGGACGGTTTCCTGCTGTCATTCATCACATGACGATCTTGCCTTGCCCGGCAATCAGCGACGCCCACTTATGCGGCTCGTGGATGGGAGTTGGCTGCGAGCCAGCAAGGTTTTCAATCGGGCGATCTCGGCGTTGGCGCCGGCGAGTTCGGCGCGTTGTTTGGTGCCGTCCACGCGGGCGGAGGCGAGTTCGCGGGCGTGGCGGCGCAACGTGGTGAGCGAGCGCGAGCCGCGCCTCTTTTTGTTCGGGCCGGAGCTGGCGGGGCTGCTTGTCGAGCACGCACAGCGTACCGAGCGCGTAACCGTCCGGCGTGATGAGGGGTGCGCCGGCGCAAGAACGGATTCTTTGCGGGCCAGTGACCAAGGGATTGTTTTTGAAATGTGGATCCTTCATCGCATCCGGGACGATGAGGATACCTCGGTTCATGATGGCATGAGCGCAAAAGAAAATATCCCGCGCCGTTTCGCTGAGGGACACGCCCACCTTGGACTTAAACCACTGACGGTCCTCGTCCACGAGCTAAATCAGGGCGATGGGCGCTTCGCAAATATACACGGCGAGGTCGGCCAGGTCGTCGAAGACTTCCTCGGGCACGGTGTCGAGCACGGCATATTGCCACAGCACTTTCAGCCGCTTTACCTCGTTCTTTGGAATCGGCGCGCTCATGGTCGAATGGGTTGCGGAGCGATGCTACCCCGGCAACCACAGGAATCAACGCCTGTTTATTGAGCCTGCGCCGCGGCTTCAGCCCCCGCCTGATTTGGTCTGGCTGGCACTTTCTTCGGCAATAACTTCGTGCGTTCCCCGGCGGGCCTCCGTATGCTCGCGCCTCGTTTTTTATGGCCACCTTGAAACCATTCGCCGCCCTGCGGCCCAAACCCGAGCTTGCCGCCCAAATCTGCGAACTGCCCTACGACGTGATGTCGTCCGACGAAGCGCGCGCAATGGCCTCCGGTAATCCGCTCAGTTTCCTTCACGTCAGCAAACCGGAAATTGACCTGCCGCCGGGCACGGACCACTATTCGCCCGCCGTGTACGCCAAAGGCAAGGAGAACTTCGCCGAACTCGCCTCACAAGGGGCGCTCAAGCAGGACGCGCAACCCTGCTTTTACCTTTACCGGCAAATCATGGGTAGCCACGCGCAAGTCGGCCTCGTGGCCGCTGCGAGTTGCGAGGAATACCTGAAGAACGTCATCAAGAAGCACGAATTCACCCGCCCAGACAAGGAAGATGACCGCGTTCGCCACATCGAAATCCTCAACGCGCAGACCGGTCCGGTATTTCTCACGTATCGGGCGGTGCCGGCGCTCGACGAATTCGTGGCAAAGCGAACGACCGCGAAGCCGGACGTGGATTTCATTGGCAAGGATGGCGTACGCCACTCCTCTTGGAGTGTGACCGATGCCGCCGGCATTCAGTTCATCGGGGAGCAATTCGCGCGGATTCCTTCGCTCTACATCGCGGACGGCCACCATCGCAGCGCGGCGGCGGCGCGGGTTTGCCAGTCCCGCGACGGCGCGGGCCATAGCGGACAATTTCTCACCGTGATCTTCCCGCACAACCAGATGCAAATCCTGCCGTACAACCGGGTGCTGAAAGATTTGAACGGTTTGACCGCCGCGCAATTGCTGCACAAGCTGAATGCGGTGTTCGTCATCCAGCCCAACGGCGTCGCTCAGCCAACGAGCAAACATAAACTGGGACTTTTCATCAATGGCCAGTGGCACACGCTGATGTTCAAGCCGGAATTCACAGCCACAAACGATCCCATTGAAAAGCTCGACGTGACGTTGCTCCAGAACAACGTGCTCGCCCCGATCTTCGACATCACCGACCCGCGCACAAGCAAACGCATTAACTTTGTCGGCGGCATTCGCGGCACAGCGGAGTTGGAGCAACTCGTGAATCGCGGCGATTACGCGTGTGCCTTCAGCATGTTCCCGACGAGCATCGAGGACTTGATGGCCATTGCCGACGCCGGCGGCATTATGCCACCCAAGAGTACCTGGTTCGAGCCCAAGCTCCGCGACGCGATGTTCTGTCACATGATCTGAGGAGTTCCGTCTGGAATTACATGGAACGGTGCATTGGAAAACAACCCGCACGCAGCCGTTCCGCAGTGTCAGGCTTGTCGGGGCTCTAATCGCGGTATTCTTCTCGTCCCAGTGACGAGCGGCGCGGGAGTCCGTCGCCAGCCGGTAAGGTTTGGCGCATTTTTCCCAACAAACATATTGCACCGGTGGCAGCATGAGCGTAGAAGATGTTTTGTCGGTTAGCGGTTGCGGTTTTGTTGAAAAGTTGCGTCGGTTGGCACAACACAAATCTCGGTTCCTCACCAATTAGTTGTGCGGTCGGCGGGCTGTGCCCCAGTATATTGTGGTTTTTGCTTTACAGGGTCCAGCCGTTTTGGTTTGCTCTCAACACACAATAGTCATGTATCTCAAGAACTTAACTGTTTTGGGGTTTAAGTCCTTTGCGGACAAAACCTCGCTAAATTTTCAGCCGGGCGTTACCGCCATTGTCGGACCCAACGGCTGCGGCAAGTCGAACGTCTCGGACGCCATCCGCTGGGTGCTTGGCGAGCAGTCGGCCAAGGCACTACGCGGCGGCGAGATGGCCGATGTTATCTTCAACGGCACGGACGGACGCAAGCCGCTCGGCATGGCGGAAGTATCGATCACCCTCGGCGGCGTGGACGCGGAGAATCTCAGCGCGGCGGGCGTCGCGGTCGCTTACAACGAAGTCACGGTCACGCGGCGCGTTTTCCGCGACGGCGGCAGCGAGTATTTCATCAACCGCACGCCCTGTCGCCTCAAGGACATCCAGCAGCTTTTCATGGGCACGGGCATCGGGCGCACGAGCTACAGCATCATGGCGCAGGGCAACATTACGCAGATTCTCTCCAGCAAACCGGAAGATCGCCGCCTTGTGTTTGAGGAAGCTGCCGGCATCACCAAGTTCAAGAGCCAGAAAAAAGAATCCCTCCGCAAACTGGAGTACACCGAGCAGAATCTCCTGCGGGTCGCGGATCTCATCCGCGAAGTGAAACGGCAGATCGGCTCGCTCCAGCGTCAAGCCGGCAAGGCGCGGCGCTTCAAGCAAATCCAAACCGAGCTGCAACATCTCGACACGCAGCTCGCCCGGCATCAGCTCGACGTGTTGCTCGGCGAAGTGCGCGACCGGCAAACCGCCGCCGACCATCTCCGCAACGAAATTGAAACCGAATCCGCCGCCGTGCTGCGCGCCGAAGACGAAATCGCGCAACTGCGCGAGCGCCTGTCGGAACTGGAACACGAGGTGGCCGCCACCCAGCAACGCGGGCTGGAGCTGAAGAGCGAGTTGGATCGTCACGCGAGCCGGATTCAGTTCAACGAGGAACGCCTGCACGAGTTTGCGACGCAGAACACCAAGGCCACCGCCGACATTGCCGAAGCTGAGGAACGCAACCGCTTCGCCTCGGACGAACTCGCCTCGGTCCGGACGCGCATGGCGGCATCCGAAGCCGCGCTATTGCAGCACAAACAGACGCTGCAAGCGCGTCAGGTCGCGCTTCAGCAGATCGAGAACAATATTCGCGGTGGACAGGATGAATTGCGTTCGGCGCAGTCCGAAGCCTTTGCCGCCGCGCAGGACTTGACCCGGGTCCGCAACGAGATCAACGCGCTGGATTTGCAGAAGTCCGGCAATGTCGTGCGCCTCGAAAAGCTTTCCGCCGAGAAGATTCAACTCGAAGAGGAGCGGAGCGGGCTGGAAGTGCGGCTCAATGCCTTTGCCACGAATGTGGAATCGGACAAGCTCAGCGTGGCGACGAAGCGGGGCTCGGTGGAGCAGCGGCAGGCGCGTTTGAAAGAATTGCAGGGCGAGCTGCAGCAATCTTCGACCGAGCAGGACCAGCTTTTGCAGCAACAGGCCGAGAAGCGTTCCCGCTTGAGCGTGCTCGAACAACTTGAAGGTTCACACGAAGGTTTCAGCGCCGGGGCCGTCGCCGTGTTGCGCAAATCGCGTTCGGTTATCGGTTCGCTGGCGGACCGGATTCGCGTGCCGGACAATTACGTCGTCGCCATCGAGAACGCGCTCGGGCATCACCTGCAACTCGTGCTCACGGAGCAGCCCGAATCAGCGCAGCAGATTCTCGCCGAACTTAGCACCAGCAAGGTCGGTCGTGCCAGCGTCGCGGCGCTCGCCATCGAACATACGGACGACCGGCAACTCGCCTTTGACGGTGAATTGGCGCCGGGTTCAACCGGCTCCGAAGCCAAGCCGCTTATGGCTGGTGAAGTCGTGCATGCGCTAAGCGTGGTCCATAGCGATCCGTCGGTGGCAAAACTCTTAAAGTCGCTGCTCGGTCGGACATTCATCGCCGCCGACCTCGGCACGGCCACCGCGCAAATTCGAAACGGCCATGCGGGTTGCGATTTCGTCACATTGAGCGGTGATCTATTGAGCCGGCACGGCATTTACACCGGCGGCTATTTGAATGGCAACGGCAACAGCAAGGCGCCGTCGTCCATTCTCGGTCGTAAAAACCAGATTACCGAACTGCAAGCGCACGTCGCCGAAATTCTGGAGCGCGTGGCCGAGGCGAGCCGTAAACGGGGCGCGTTGTTGAGCGAGCAAACCGAATTGCAGGCCAGCTTGCAGGAGGCGCAAAACGAGTTGCGCCATCAGGAAGTCGCCATCGCTACCCGCGAAGGCGAGTTCAACGCGCTGGAGAATTCGCGCCGCCTGCTGCACCAGAAGATCGACACGGTAGTTTACGAGGTGCAGAGCCTCGCCGCGCAGGAGCAGGAAGGCAACGCCAAGCGCGGGGCGCTGGTCGAGCGGGCGACGGCACTGGAAGCGCGCGAAGCCGCCGGGCAGCAACGGGTTTCCACGATGACGCTAAATCTGGAAACTCTCCGGCAGCAACGCGATGCCGCCACCACCACCCTGACGGAAAGCAAGGTGTCGCTCGCCACCGAGGAGCAGATGACCGCCTCGTTCCGCCAGCAATTGCAATCGTTGGAGCAGCGCGTGCGCGAACTGGCCCAGATCATTGAGCAGCGCCGTGCGGAGATTGCTTCGTTCATCAGCCGTAAGTTGCAGGCGGAATCGGAGATCGCCGCTTCGCAAAGCCAGCAGGAACGGCTGACCCACGAGCGGGAGCAGGTCAACGCCCAGGCAGCCGAGATTCTGGCGCGCAAGCAGAACCAGGAAGCCGATGTGACCGCGCGCGATGAGGGCCTGCGGGAACAACGCCGGCATTTGACGCAGTTGCAGGAATCGCGCAGCACCATTGACGTAGAGCTGGCGCAGAAGAACATGGCGGCGCAAAATCTCCGCGAGCGCATCCAGCAGAAGTATCACCTCAACCTCGACGACGTGCGCAGCGAGTGCATCACCATCACCTACGCCGAGGAAGGCCCGGCGAAGGTCGAGACGATGACGCCGGAGGAAATGGCCGCGAGCGGCGTGGGTACGGATTGGGCCGCCGTCGCGCAGCAGGTCGAAACGTTGCAGCAGCGGCTCGACGACCTCGGCCCGGTAAACCTCGTGGCCATCGAGGAATACGAGGAGACCGAGCAGCGCCATCAGTTCCTGACCACGCAGTACGACGATCTGGTGGCCGCCAAGGCGCAGTTGCTCGAAG
>JADLHS010000179.1 GCA_020848635.1 Limisphaerales bacterium | reverse complement strand
TATTCAGACGCGAAGCCGCGGTCCCAAAACCCTGGCACCGAAACCGTCAACTGGTAGCCCCACCCCGAATTGAACGGGGATCAACGGTTTAGGAAACCGCTGCTCTATCCATTTGAGCTATGGGGCCGTCGTGCTGTGACATTAACTGATTAGCATCGGACCCGCCAGCGGTTTGCTCGGTTTGCTGGCGTTCGTCCGGCTTGATCTCGGGATGCCGGCGGGAGCTCAAACCGGCAGGCCCGAAAGCCACATGTCAAAATCAAACCACACGCCGCTTTCCACCGGCTCAGAATCGCCCGATTTCGAATCCTCCACGGCACCCAGGTCGTTTTCCCTTGTGTAACCGGTCAACCTTTGCCGAGATATGCAAACATGATTTTATTCCGAAATCGCATCTACCGGACAACCGCTGTCGTCGGCTTGCTCTCCAACCTCTCACTGCTGGACATTTCCGCCGCCGCGACCAACCTCGATCTGGCCAAGGCGACCGTCGTCATCCGGTCAGGCACGCTCCCCGCCGCCGAACAAACCGCGGCACGCGTGCTGGTGGAGGAGATCAAAAAGCGCACGGGCCTGACTTGGCCGATCAGCACGGTCTGGCCGAAGCGCGGTCCGGTGATTGCGATCTCGTCAGGTTCAGGCGACCCCGGCTGGTCCGAAGCCCGGCCCCAACCTGCCGGCAAGGATTCACCCGGACTTCGGTCGGAGGGCTTTCGGCTCGCGGTCGCAGGCGGTGGAACGCGGCATCCGATCGTCTGGATTACGGGCGCGGACTCGCGCGGAGCGCTGTTCGGGATCGGCCAATTGCTACGCACGTTGGAATGGAGCAAAGGTTCCGCCCGCATCCCCGCCGACCTCGATCTGGCCACGGCGCCGGCCCTGCCCATTCGGGGCCACCAACTCGGCTATCGCGCCACCGCCAACAGCTATGATGGTTGGGACGTCCCACAGTATGAGCAATACATTCGCGAACTGGCTTTGTTTGGCGCGAACAGCGTTGAAAGCATTCCCTTTCAGGACGGGCGGTTAAGTCCGCACATGTCGCTGCCCCGCGACGTGATGAACCGCAAACTCAGCGAAATTTGCGCCCGCTATGAAATGGATTACTGGATTTGGTCCCCGGCCGATTTTGATCTTAAGGACTCCGCGAAGCGGGCAGAATTGTTGACCAAACATGAGGTCTTCTTTCGCGATTGCGTGCGCCTCGACGGCGTCTTCTTTCCCGGTGGCGATCCCGGCAACAATGAGCCGGATCAGGTGATGCCGTTTCTGGAGGATTTGTCCCAGGTGCTGGCCAAACATCATCCCCACGCCAAGATCTGGCTTTCGATGCAGGGCTTTGAGAAGCCGCAGGTGGATTTCGTCCACAACTGGATCAACGACAAAATGCCTGCCTGGCTCGGTGGCCTGGTGGGCGGACCGAGCAGCCCACCCCTGCCGCAAACCCGGGCACGCCTGCCGCAACGTTACGGCCTGCGTGATTACCCGGATATCACGCATACGGTGCGCTGCCAATACCCGGTGGCCTGGTGGGACCCAGCCTACGCCTTGACCCTCGGCCGGGAATCGGCCAATCCGCGCCCTGTTTTTTACAAGGCCGTGCAGGATTATTTCGGCCTCTACACCAGCGGGTTTATCAGCTATTCGGACGGAGTGCATGACGACGTGAACAAAGCCGTCTGGAGCCGACTGGGCTGGCAACCCGACGCCGGGCCGCGCGAAATCCTCCTCGAATATACGCGCTGTTTCTTCGGGGCCGCCGTCGCCGATTCCGCCGCCGACGGGATTCTCGCCCTGGAGAAAAACTGGGAGGGGCCGCTGGCGGACAATGGCAGCGTGAACGCGACCCTCGCGTTGTGGCAGCAACTCGATCACCAAGCCCCGGAATTGCACGGCAACTGGCGCTGGCAGCTGTGTCTCCTCCGCGCGTATTACGACGCCTATACCCGTCAACGGCTGATCTATGAGTTGGAGTTGGAGCGTGAAGCCAACCAGATTCTGGCCACCGCCTCACAACACGGAGCGGATGTCGCGATGAACTCCGCCCGCGCGGTACTGCAACGCGCCGTTACCCAACCCGTCCAGAAAGAATGGCGGGCGCGCATCAGTCAATTGTGCGCTGAGCTTTTTCAATCCATAAAACTGCAAACGAGCGTCCCGCTCTACCAAGCCAGCGGCTATGAACGCGGTGCGATTCTGGACTTCGTGGATCATCCACTCAACAACCGCTGGTGGCTTGAGGACGAATTCACCCGTATTCGCAAGCTGTCTGCCGAGCCAGCCAAGCGCCAGGCCCTCGAGCTGATTCGAACTTGGGAGCAACCCGGCGCAGGAAGCTTTTATGATGAAGTAGGTAACATTGGCAAATCGTCCCACGTCGTCCGCGGTGAGGGACTCAACACCGATCCGATGATGGAAAAGAACCCCAATCCCGGCTTCTGGTGGTGGGACGATGGCGCCAGCCGCAAGCGCCTTTCCTGGCAGACCAGCATGGATTGGCCGCTGGGTCTGGCGTATCACCATCTTGACGCACAGGCTTCCTATCGGGTGCGGCTGACCGGTTACGGCCAGGCAAAGTTGCGCGCCAACGGCCAACTCCTGACGGCAACGCGGGAGGCCCGCATCGAAATTGGCGAGTTCGAGGAATTCCTCGTACCAGCAAACCTCATCAAAGACGGCAAACTGCTTTTAACTTTCGACCCGCTCCCGGACGAAATTCATCTCAACTGGCGCAAACAATCGCGCGTCAGCGAAGTATGGTTGCTGAAGGACTAAAAGCGGACCGGCACAACCGGCGTTCAGTTTGCATGGTTGTGGCTGGCTGAGGCGATAAAAACGGGATTGCAATTCGTCACTGGGCCGTCGGTGGACGCAAAGGTCGCTGGACTGCCTTCGTTGGGTAGGTCGGCCCCCAACCCCGGCGCTCCTTGCTCGAACGCAAGTCTCCGTCAGTTGATTTCTTGGGTCCGCCATTGTTCGGGCTGGCCTGGCTCCGGCACCCACGCCGTGCAACTTGGGAGGGTTACCCTAAAACAGCACCAGCCGCCCGGTTCAATGGGCGGCTGGATTTTACCGGCGCGGTTGTCGGCGTGGGCGCTGAGTTCCAACTCCAGGCCCGAGCCGGATCGCCCGGCGGGCCGCCTATTTGCAGCCGCAACTGGAGCAGGATTCCTTGACGGCTTTTTCGACCGCTTCGCGGGTTTCGCCGGTGCGCTTCTGAATCCGGCCAATCAGTTCGTCCTGTTTCCCTTCGGCGTATTGGAGATCGCTATCGGTAAGCTTGGCCCATTTCTGTTTCAGCTTGCCCTTGGTGATGTTCCAGTCGCCTTTGATTTCAAGTGTCGTCATAACGTTTGTTGGTTTGTTTGTTTTGTTGTTTGTTTCGATTCGCCGTCACCCGGACGGCAACAGTATTCCCGCCACTGGCGGACACCCGGACGCTAGGCGACGGAGGCAACTCTTACTATGGGGTGTAACCCGACCAAGAAACGCCAGCGCCGGTGCGGGCCAGCCGCGCCAGCAAATCGGTTGAGATTCCATAGTTCCGCCCTTCAACCGAAAAACGGTCGGCATATGGTGACACCACCAACCCTGGTCATGGGGCAAACACCCCATGGCAGCCATCGGTTTTCCAGCAGATTATCGGCGTGCGATGAAGCAAACCCAACTCAAAGGCGGGGAGATCAGTCCGCGCACCAGTGCAATGCGAAACGTCGCCCTATCCAAAACTCGCGGTCTCACCGCCGACTCAAGCCAAGCCCAAAATGGCGGGCAGACCAACCAGCACAGCCTAACCTCCAATCCTCATGAATGATTCTCAATGCGAGCCGGCCCGTTGCGTCGTTGCCATGGCCGCCTCGGCGGGTGGCTTGAACGCCTTATCGGTCATTCTCGGCGGCTTGCCGGCGGATTTCCCGGCCGCTATTGCCATCGTGATGCACCTTTCTCCCGATCATAAGAGCCTCCTGGCCGAGATTTTGGCCAGCCGTTCCAATCTGGTGGTCAAGCAGGCTCAGACGGGCGACATCCTCTGCCATTCGCATGTATTTATCGCCCCGCCCAATCACCACCTATCGGTGGGAAAAGGTGGTCGCTTGGAACTTTCCTCTTCCGCCGCGGAGAAAGTTCACTATGCCCGTCCGTCCGCGGAGCCGTTGTTTGCTTCCGTGGCCGCAGTATACACAAAAAACGCCATCGCTGCCGTCCTCACTGGCGGAGATGGTGATGGTTCCTTCGGCGTACAAATCATCAAGGAAAAGGGCGGCAAAGTCATCGCTCAAGACCGGCCGACGTCACAGGATTTCAGCATGCCGGAGACTTCGATCAAGACCGGCGATGTTGATTTTGTCCTACCCTTAAACGCGATCGCACCCAAGTTGATCGAACTGGTTGGCGGCGGGCGGGGATAAGAATTGGCCGGCCCGTGCCCGCAACAAGTTATAGCATTTTGGCCCATGCGGCCCTGACTTGGGGCCGATCATTTCGTTCTCGAGCGCAACAGCCCGAACACCTCGTTGTACAGGTGCTGCATATCCGCACTCACACCGGCCAGCGCCTGGGCGCGCTCGGGTTGCGCCTCGTTTTCGCCGGCAACTTTTGCCAGATGCCAGGCATAACTCAGCGCCTGGAGTTGGGTTAGGAGCAGGCTCAGCTCGAATTGCTCACCGCTTTGACCCAACAATTCCTGCTTCTTGGTGGCCGCAATCGCAGCGCGGGTGGCGATCTCCCCAAGGGGAAGCCGGAAGTCATCCAACCGGATCGCCGGATCGTGCCGGGCAAACTCCTCCAGCAGTTTGGCCCCCGCGCCCGAATTGGCGGAGATCTTCTTGATCAGTTGGTTCACATCCTCCTGTTCCCGCTTGATGAATAGCAGGAGGCGCACATTCTTTTCGTCCTCCAGGAGTTGATGGAGCAAGCTGTAACAATTGTTTCGCACCGCTTGGGCCGCCGTGCTCGCCGCCGGGGCGCTGGCCGCCTTCGGCGACTGGCAGCCGGTCAGAACGCAATTGACCGATAACATCACCGCGAGCAATGGGGGAATGGTCTTCATAGTGCCTGCCGTGCGAGTTCGCCGAGTGATACCCGGAATTTCTTCCCGACCGGGTACTGGTTTGAAATCAAGTCGGCCCGGACTCCGGGGTCAGGGATCAGGCTTCAGCACGAGGGGTGACGGTTGACCCCACTGGCCGGTGAACACGAACTTACTCAAGCGTTTTCGCTGCCGGGGCGTCAGGTCGCGCACTCTCAACGCCTCGGGCAATGTGGCCGGGTCGGCTCTGTAACCGATAGCCATCGCCGTCCAGGCCTCGAAATGCTCCGGGATCTGGTACACTTCCCGCGCCTTGTCGGGCAGAATGCCGATCATCTGATGCACCGCGAGCCCGCGCGCCGTCGCCTCCACCCCGAGATTCCCGGCGGCCAGCCCCAGATCATGCACGGCGGCCCGATTATCCTGCTTGTTCTTGGCAAACTGCAAACTCACAACGCCCAGCACCAGCACCGGCGCGGTCTTGGCCCACACTTGGTTTGCTTCCACCAGACAGGAAAGGAGTCGTGCGAACTCCGGGGCGTTCTCCCGGGTCGCCACCAGATAATTCCACGGCTGTTCGTTGTAAGAGGATGCCGCCCATCGCGCCGCCTCAAACAGCGAACGTAGGTCGGCCTCTGGCACTGGACGGTCTTCAAAGCCGTAGGGACTCCATCGTTCAGCGAGCAGTTTTAAAATTGGATGATCGGTTGCGGCCAGTTTGATATTCATAATCGTTTTCTAAAAT
>JADLHS010000178.1 GCA_020848635.1 Limisphaerales bacterium | reverse complement strand
CGGACAAGATCCTCAGCAGCCTCCAGACGGACATGATCAACACCGTCCCCAGTCCGGCGTTCCTGGCGAATTTTCTCCAGATTCCAACGGTAGCCGGAAATATGCTGGACGTAAATTACGCGCCGGTTGTCGGGGCGATGGTCATCACGCGGCATGCGTGGGACAAGCTGCCACCGGAAACGCAGGCAGCCTTGCGCAAAAGCGGCGAAGTGAACGGTGTGGAAATCCGTCGCAACAGCCGCAACGAAGACACGGCCGCGCTGGTCACAATGCGCGAGAAACAGCACCTGCAAGTTCACACCCCGTCGCCAGCCGGGTTGCAGGAATGGCAGACGGACATTGCAAAGGTTTATCCCAAGCTGCGCGGGACCGTTGTGCCGGCGGATTTGTTCGATGAAGTGCAGGCGGCCTTGGCGGAATTTCGGTCCGGAAAACCGGCGGCCAAATGATCGGCGAAGCCCAAGCCAAGGACGCAGCAATCACCGCGGTGAAACCCCGCTGGCTGGCGGCGATGCATGCCGGCGAGAACTGGCTGATGGTGCTCGTGCTGGCGCTGATGGTGGGGTTGCCGGTGTCGGAGGTTTTCCGCCGGCTTGGTTTGCCGTTTGGCGTGCGCGGGGCGGATGATTTTCTTCGCCATCTCACCCTGGTGGCCGGCATGTTGGGTGGTGTCATAGCGGCTCGCGAAAACCGGTTGCTTGCCCTTTCCAGCCTGCCTCAGTTCCTGACTGGCTGGAAAAAACGGGCCGCGGCGACCATTAGCGGCGTCTTCGCCGCGCTCGTCACCGTGTGCCTCGCCGGGGCGGCTTCCCAATTCGTCCTGGGCGAACAGGAAGTGGGCAGCAAGCTCGCGTATCGGATTCCCACCTGGTGGGTGCAGGCGGCTATGCCGGTGGGTTTCGGTTTGATCGCCTGGCGTCTGCTCTGGCACTCGGCGACGACCTGGCGCGGGCGGGCGTTGGCTATTGGACTCACGGTGGTGGCCGGTGGAGTTGTGTTGCATCCGCCGTTCGCGCCGGGACAACTCCTGATTCCGGCCCTGGTGATGTTGATCATCGCCACGGTGCTTGGCGCGCCGATCTTTGTGACGCTTGGCGGCACGGCGGCGATTTTGTTTTGGGCCCGCGGTGCGCCGCTGGCCTCCATTGCTTTGGATCATTACGACCAGGTGACGAATCCAATTCTGGCCATGGTGCCGTTGTTCACGCTGGCGGGATATTTTCTGGCCGAAAGCGGCGCCTCGCAGCGATTGGTCCGGGTATTCATGGCTTGGTTTGGTCATTTCCGTGGTGGGCCGGCAGTGGTGACGGCATTGGTTTGCGCATTTTTCACCACCTTCACCGGCGGCTCGGGTGTGACCATCCTCGCGCTAGGCGGCATGTTAATGCCGGTTCTGATCACTGCGAAGTTTTCCGAACGGAACGCTCTGGGTTTGCTCACCGGTGCGGGATCGCTGGGAATTTTATTTCCGCCGTGTCTGCCGCTGATCCTCTACGCTTTGGTCGCGCAAGTGCCGGTGCGGGAGATGTTTTTGGGCGGCATTGTGCCGGGAGCGGTGATGGTGGCGTTGGTCATTGCGTGGGGTGTACGGATGGGCGCCCACGACGTGAGTGAACGGCCGCGATTTGATTTTGGTGCCGCGCGCGCGGCGGTCTGGGACGCGAAATGGGAATTGCTGCTGCCGGTGGTGGCGTTCGTGACCTTCTTTAGCCGGTTTGCATTGCCGACCGAAGCGGCCGCGGTTACGGCCCTGTACGCCTTGTTTACCCAAACCGTCGTGCATCGCGACCTCAATGTCCGCCGCGATGTGCCCCGCGTGATGGCGGAGTGCGGCCTGCTGGTCGGCGGCATCCTGTTGATCCTGGGCACGGCGATGGGCTTCACGAATTTCCTCATCACCGAGCACGCACCGGAGAAACTGGTGGACTGGGCCACGGCGATGATTCACTCGCGCTGGTTGTTCCTCCTCGCGTTGAACGTGGTGCTGATCCTCGTCGGCGGGCTGATCGAGATCTACGCGGCCATCGTGGTGGTGGTGCCCTTGCTCGTGCCGGTGGGCCTGGCCTTTGGGATTGACCCGGTGCATCTAGGCATCATTTTTCTGGTGAACATGGAACTGGGTTACCTCGCGCCCCCGGTCGGGTTGAATTTGTTGCTCGCGTCTTATCGTTTCAACAAACCCATCCTCGAGGTGATGCGCGCCGTTATCCCCATGTTGCTGGTGCAATTTGTCGGGGTGTTGCTGGTCACGTATCTGCCGCCGCTCACCACTTTTCTACCCCGCTGGTTCCATCGCTAGCCAGCGCGGACTCGCGCCGAGCCATTAACGGGCTTGCCCGTTGGACCGGGCAATCAATTCGTTCAATGCCGGCCTAAGTTTTTTCGATTCACACTTTCATTCGGCATCGGATAACTTCACCCGCGTGAACGACATCCAAGGCAAATTCGTGAACGGATCCGGTTCTTTCCCCGGCGCGGGCCAGCGGCGCGGCTTCTGGTTCCTTTTCTTTACGCAATTCCAGGGCGCGTTCAGCGACAACGTCTATCGCACGCTGGCGATGTTTCTCATCATCGGCATGGCGCTGCCGCATTTCGCCGGCGATTCGCGGGAACTGCGCATGGCGTTGGTGGGCGCGCTGTTTGCCCTGCCGTTCATCCTGTTCTCGATGGCGGGCGGCTATCTCGCGGACCGTTACAGCAAGCGCACCATCGCCATCGGCGTCAAGGTGTTCGAAGTGTTCATCATGCTGTTGATAACGGCGGGGTTGGTGGGGCAGTCCGCGCCGATATTGTTAGCGGGCGTGTTCTTGATGGGCACGCATAGCGCGTTCTTTGGCCCGTCCAAATATGGTTTGCTGCCGGAATTGTTGCCGGAGAAAAAACTGTCCTGGGGCAACGGCCTGCTGGAGCTTGGCACGTTTCTCGCCATCGTGCTGGGCACGATTGGCGGCGGCTGGTTGTTCGAATTCTTCACCGGGTCGCAGATGTGGGCGGGCGTCATCCTCGTGGGACTGGCGGTGGGCGGGCTGATCACCAGCTTCGGCATCAGCCGGGTGCCGGCGGCGGATCCGGCGAAACAATGGCGTGTCAATTTTCTCGCGGACTTGTGGTGGCAGATGCGAACGATCCGCCGGGACCGGGTGCTGGCGCTGGCAGTTTTCGGGAACACCTATTTCTTTTTCCTCGGCGCGCTCATCCAGCAATACACAATTTACGCCTACGGCAAAGACCTGCTGCACCTGAGCGAAGGCCAGATCACCTCCTACTTGATGCCGGCAATCGCGCTCGGGATTGGGGTGGGCAGTTTTGCGGCGGGCTATCTCTCCGGCAACAAGATCGAATACGGCCTGATCCCGCTCGGCTCCCTCGGCATGACGGTGTTTGGGGCGTTCCTCGCACAACCTGGACGCGGGCTTGCCGGGGTGATTGTGGCCCTGGTGCTTTATGGCTTCTTCGCCGGTTTTTTCATTGTTCCCATTGCCGCCTTGATTCAACACCGGCCTGACCACAAGGAGAAAGGGGCGGTGATTGCCGCGAGCAATCTGCTGTCGTTCGTCGGAATCTTTATCGCGGCGGGAGTTTTCTATTTGCTAGGCGGCGTGCTGCACCTGAGTGGGCGTCAGGTTTTTATGGCGACCACCTTGCTCACGCTCGGTGGGACACTTTATGGCTTGTGGTTGCTGCCGGATGCATTTCTGCGTTTCCTGCTTTGGATCGCCACGCACACGGTTTATCGCGTGCGGGTCAATGGCCGCGACAACATTCCCGCCAAGGGGGGTGCGCTGTTTGTATGTAATCACGTTTCGTTCGTGGACGCGCTGCTGCTTATCGCCGCCACGGACCGGCATGTGCGGTTCATGATGCTCAAGAGCTATTACGAACCGCCGTATGTGAAGCCGTTTGCCCGAGCGCTGGGGGTCATTCCCATCTCGTCCGAACAACGGCCCCGCGACTTGCTCAAGTCGCTGCAAACCGCCAGCGACGCGATCAAGGAAGGGCATGTTGTGTGCATTTTTGCCGAGGGCCAGATCACACGCATCGGCCAACTGCTCCCGTTCCGGCGCGGACTGGAGCGCATCAT
>JADLHS010000177.1 GCA_020848635.1 Limisphaerales bacterium | reverse complement strand
TTCCCGTCATTGCGCAATTGGCGGAACGTACCCAGGTGCCGCTCTCGATTGACACCATGAAACCCGAAGTGGCGCGGGCGGCGCTGGCAGCGGGCGCCAGCATTGTCAACGACGTGGCGGCAAACCGCGAAGATGATGGCATGGGTCGTCTGGTGGCCGAAACCGGGGCCGGTTATATCGCCATGCACATGCGAGGTCAGCCGCCAACAATGCAGGTGAATCCGGTTTATACGGATGTGGTGCGCGCGGTGCAGGATTTTTTTCGCGAACGCATGCGAAGATTGAACGCTAGCGGCGTCCGGGCAGACCAAGTGGTGTTCGATGTGGGGATCGGCTTCGGCAAGACGGTGGAACACAATTTGCAGTTGCTCGCGGCCCTGCGGAGTTTTACAAAGCTGGAGCGGCCGGTCCTGCTCGGCGTGTCGCGCAAGTCGTTCATCGGCCAGGTGGTCCCGGCGGCGGCGGCGGCGCGATTGCCGGGGTCGCTGGCCTGCGCGTGTCTCGCGGTGGAGATGGGCGTGCAAATTATTCGGACACATGACGTGGCGGAAACGATGCAAGCGGTGCGGTTGACGGAGGCCATTCTGGCCCAAAAACTATGGTGACTTGGAATTACGTACTCCGCTACTGGCGGGACGCCCTGGAGATTCTCATCCTCGCGATGGGAATCTACTACGCGTTGCGCTTTGTGCGCGGCACGCGCGGCTGGCCAGTGGTGGTGGGGTTCGTCGTTTTGCTGCTGGCCTTGACCGCGGTGACGACGTTGCTCGAGTTGAAGGAACTCAACTGGTTGCTGCGCACCGCATCGCTCTTGATCGCCTGGGGGGCGTTGGTCATTTTTCAACCGGAATTGCGCCGCATGTTGGGCGAACTGGGCAACCTGCCGCTGTTCGTCACGACCCATGAACAGCGCGAAAACATCGAAGTCATCGTCCAAACCGTCGAACGTCTCGCCGACGTGCGCATCGGCGCGCTGATCGCCATTGAGCAATCCATCCAGCTTCAGGAGGCGGTCGAGTCCGGGATTGTGGTGGATTGCGAAGCGACGCCGGAAATGCTCGAAACGATTTTCTTCCCGAACAATGCCATTCACGACGGCGGGGTCATCATCAAGGGGGACCGCATCACGCACGCCGCGTGCATTTTTCCTCTCACCCAACAACTGGACTTGAACAAATCCCTCGGCACGCGCCACCGCGCGGCGATTGGGCTGAGCGAGGAAACGGACGCGCCGATCGTGGTGGTCTCCGAGGAGACGGGGACGATTTCGCATGTTTACAAAGGCCAGATGGTACGCGGGGTCACAATCGAATCGCTGCGCGCGTTTTTGATCTCGGTCCTTGTCCCGCCCGCCAAGGCCCGCAGCTTGGTCGAGTGGCTGCGGTCCCGCGGCTCGGAACATCACCGGCATCCGCCCAGAACAGCCGTCATCACGCGTAACGAAGTCCACCGAACCCCCAACGGAGGCGGCAAGTAATCATGCTGCGCGAATTCATCGTCAAAGATTTCGGCTGGAAACTGTTGTCCCTTGGGCTGGCCGTCGCGATCTGGCTGATTGTAAAAGGCTTCAGTGGCGACAGCGTTTCCCAGGACGAACGCACCTTCGCTGACCTGCCGGCCCAAGTCGTCTCCGGCACCACCGACGTGCGCACATTCAAGGTCAATCCCGGCGTGGTGCAGGTGACCGTCAAAGGCCGGCCCGACCTCATCAAAGCGCTGACCGGGCAGGAAATTCGCGTTTATGTTGACGGCAGCATCGCCGATCCGACCCAAAGTTTTCGGCAACGGGTGGACGTTTCAGCCCCGACCCGCATCACCATTGTCAAAGTTGAGCCGACCGAGGTGGAGGTCGTCGTACCGCCCCGCCCGTCCGCAATTACTCCCAAGCCCAAACCCTGAGCCAACCCAAAAAAATCTTCGGCACCGACGGCGTGCGCGGCACAGCGAATGTTGAACCCGTGACCGCCGAAACCGCGCTCAAGCTTGGGCGTGCCGCCGGCCACGTTTTCAAAAACCTCGAAAGCCAGGCGCGCGGGCAGGGTCGCCACAAAATCGTCATCGGCAAGGACACGCGCCTTTCCGGCTACATGCTGGAGAACGCCCTCTCCTCCGGCATCCTCTCGATGGGCGTGGACGTCTTGTTCATCGGCCCGCTGCCCACGCCCGGCGTCGCCTACGTCACGCGTAGCTTGCGGGCGGATGCCGGTATCGTGATCACCGCTTCGCACAATGCCTATGCCGACAACGGCATCAAGTTCTTCCGGGCCGACGGCTACAAACTTGACGACAAGATCGAGGCGGACATTGAAGACCTCGTGTTCAGCGGCGACATTGAAAACATCCGGCCCACCGCCGAGGAAATCGGCAAGGCCGTGCGCATTGACGACGCTCTGGGCCGCTACATCGAATTTGCCAAGGGCAGTTTTCCCCGCGGGATGACGCTCGAAGGGCTGCGCATCGTGGTGGATTGCGCCCATGGCGCGGCCTACAAAGCCACTCCGTGCGTGCTGCGCGAACTCGGCGCGGAAGTCATCGTCGTCGGCGACACCCCGAATGGCAAAAACATCAACAAGGATTGCGGCTCGATGCACCCGCAACACCTCTGCCAGCTCGTGCGCGAATTCCGCGCCGACGTGGGCATCGCGCACGATGGCGACGCCGACCGGGTGATTCTGTGCGACGAACACGGCGCGTTGATTGATGGCGACGACATCATGGCCATCGCCGCGCTCGAAATGCTTGCGCAGGGTACCTTGGCGGAGCAAACGCTGGTGGCCACGGTCATGAGCAACGCCGGCCTTGACGCCGCGCTCCAGGCCGCGGGTGGCAAAGTCATTCGCACCGACGTGGGCGACCGGAACGTGATTGACGAAATGTTGCGCCAGGGCTTCAACTTTGGCGGCGAGCAGAGCGGCCACCTGATCTTTCGCGACCACAGCACTACCGGCGACGGCCTGGTGGCCGCATTGCAGATGCTCCGCATCATGCGGTCGAGCGGCCAGCCCCTGGGCAAGCTGGCGAAGTGCTGGACGCGTTTCCCGCAACTGCTCACCAACTTCAAGGTGCGCGAGAAGACACCGTTCGCCCAACTCGACGGCATCCTCCAGCTCGTCGCGCAGGCCGAGGCGGAAGTGAAGCCGGATGGCGGCCGCGTACTGTTGCGCTACTCTGGCACCGAACCGAAAGCGCGCCTGCTCATCGAAGGCCCAAAGCCAGCCGTGTTGGAAAAGTGGAGCACCACGATTTGCGACGCCATCAAGCGGCAGGTCGGAGCGTAGGTTGTGGCGGGCGGTTGTTCGGTCTTGGAACCTGACCAGTGGCCCATTGCCGCAGGCGGTTTCATGTAATCCAAGTCGCCTCCGTACTACAGCGGAGATGCCCCCAGGGAGTTGGGAAAACAAATGGGCCACGGGGCTTTTTCGCTTGACACCATTGGTTGCAAGGGTAGTCTGTCGTTGAATCCTAGCAACGACTAAGATTTCAAAAGGAAAAAAAACCAGAAGCAACAGGTAGTCTCAAACAGGAAGTATCATTATGTGTAAAACCCAATCCTCCTTCAAATTATTCGCCGGTGCGCTTGCGCTCGCTGCAGTCGTGACCCTGCCCACCGCTGCCCGCGCCGCCGCGGTCACCCTCAACGTTGATTCAGCTCTAAGCAGTTTGACGATGTCTGGCGCCGCCTTTGGACTTAATGTTTCGGCTCAAAAGCCCGGCTCACTCGTGGACGCTTGGGGCGGAACGATTACGGGTGATCTTTCGGGAGGCGTGTTTACATTTACCGGGAGCAGTGCTATCACTGCTTTGCTGAACCCGGCGAACCCGTTTTCGACGGCTCCTTACCCTAACAATGGTTTGGTTGATAATTACGGCGTTCACGCCTCGGGCCTTGTGACCGGTGTTGGCCTGGTTCTCTCGCTTGACGGTGCCTATCGATCGCTCACTTTGGACATCACGAGTGGCACCGCGGCGAATGGAGCGGCTGCATCTGGGATGAATCTCGCCTTCACCTCTGGCACTCTTACTTTTGGCGCGATCGTCTCCCCCAACATCCCATATGGTGGTAGTTCAGACCTGATTGGTGTAAATGGTGCGAATACCTCTGCCGGACTTGTTTCTTGGGACGGCACCACGTTGACGCTGCCTATCCAACTCCACACGATCGGCTCCAACCGCTACGAAGATTGGTCAGGAACGATCGTGGCCACGGTGGTTCCCGAACCCTCAGCGCTGGCACTGCTTGGCGTTGGCTTGATGGGATTGGTCGGTGTGCAATTCCGTCGCTCGCGTCACAGTCTCTGAGATTTCGATCGAGTCTCTGCGAGTTATCACGTTGAAATTCTGATTGCACCAAGAGGCCGATTCAAACGAGTCGGCCTCTTTTCCCATCTTTGTATATTTGACAATCTAAAATTGCCGCTCGAAACTCTTGCTGTAATTAATCCTTAAACATAAAGATATGAACTCCAACTCAATTAAACCTCATTCTGGACGACCTGCTGGTATAGCCTGGTGTGCGGCGGTATCCGCCGGATTGGCGCTTGTGGCCAATTTGCAGGCACAAACAGACAACTTCAACAGTGGCTCAGATGCGGTCTGGCAGAAAAGCACGACCGCTGGTTATCCAGCCACCTTTTCTTTTGTTCCGGATGTTCTTGGGGGCCAGGCGTATCGCTTGCAAGCCGAAACCCCACTGGATTATGCCACCGCGGGTCAGGTTAATGATGCCCGCGCTATCGCCGTCCGTACGGATCAGACCTACACCAGTTTTTACGTCGCTGCCGATCTGGTTGGCTGGGATACCAGAGCGTATGACTCGACGAACAATGCCGTCATCGGCCTGATCGCGCGCGCCAGCAATATTACGACGACCAACGAACTCCAAGGGCTGATGCTCCTGACACACTGGAACCAGTACGACAACGCCCAACGTGGCACCGCACAAATCTACGCCATCCTCCAAGGCGGTGCTTTTCTTGTGCCGGCTTGTCAGGGTAACTTTACGATCGAACGGGGTCATAGTTATCGGATGGTCTTCGCAGGAACGAACAATGTGCTCGTGGGCAAATTTTACGATCTTACGGACCTCACCCACCCACTCCTGACGTTGATCGGCGATGACACTTACGCGCCTGGCTTCTTCCCGGCAAGTGGTTACTCGGGATTGATTGCCTTAGGCTATCGTGGCGGTGGTGATATTAATGCGACCTCGGCGGATGCAACTTTCGACAACTTCGTCGCCTCGGCGGTGCCGCCAACTTCCGTTGTTGGCCCCGGCACTCCCCATGGCTTGGTTGGCACTCCCCAAGTTGTGAATCGTTTGCCCGTTTCGTACGCAAACTTTTATGCGCCAGCGGGCGGCATCACCTTCAATGCCACGACCCTGACGACGACCAACCCAATTGATACCAGCTCCATCCGATTGTACCTGAATGATGTGAACTGCTCGTCGGCTTTGACCGTTTCCGGTCAGGCCACTAACGCCAGCGTTTCATACTCCGGGCTGGCCTCCAATACTGTCTATGAGGCGCGCATCGAACTGCAGGATGCCCTTGGCCACAAAACCACCAACACTTGGACGTTCGATACTTTCACCGATGCTTACCTAGCCTCGGCGGTCGCGAAGATCATCGAGTGCGAGGAATATGATTTCAGTGGAGGGCAGTACTTCAACAACCCCACCGTGTCAGGTTATACCACGAACTCGACGCCTGTTAATGTTGGATCCCCGAATACGTACGCCGACCAAGTCGGCGTTAATGCCAACACCAACGGCGTAGCTGTCCCTGCCGATCCCCCTTACGATTTTTTTGACAATGACAAAAGCGCTCGGACTGGGGATAACGAGTTTCGCGCTTATGATCCAATCGGCACTCAAAATGGCTCCGCAGAGTACCAATATGCCTTCAACGGCGAGCTGCCGACATGGAGGGGTTTTGACAATCTGCGCCAGAAGTACTTAACTGTTCAGCCGGATGGATCGCTGGTGGAGTCTGGGGTGGAACGCACGGAAGCTGGTGAATGGCTCAACTACACGCGGGGTTTTGATGGCTCGAAGTCTTACAATGTCTATCTCCGTCACGGCTGCGCCCTGACGCAATCAATTAGTCTCGACCAGATCGGTGCAGGGCCAACGACGAACAATCTAGGAACATTCAGCTGTGTCAATGCATTAACCCGGAGTAACTTCCGCTATGCACCATTGCGCGATAGCGCCGGAAACTTGGCGGTCGTCAATCTCACCGGTGTCAACACCATCCGATTGACGCTGGCCAGCACAAACAACGCAGTCGTCAAACAAGGCATGTGGATGAATTACCTGGCTTTTGTGCCCGCCGTGCCGGTAGCTCCGAAGCTGTATTCCTCCGCGACGGTCAACGGTGCTTACGCTGAGGAAACCGGCGCGGTGGTGAACACGACCAGCAAGACGATCACGGTGCCGCTGAGCGGAGCGACCCGGTTCTATCGGGTCGCTTTCACCAGCCAGCTCACGATCAGCGGGTTGACGATCTCGGGCTCCAACGTGGTTCTGACGTACCAGTAACCGAATCAGACAGATTCCAAGGAACGGCTGACCGCTTCGGGCGGTCAGCCGTTTCCGTTGGTGGCAGGAGCTTTGGGTTCGAGGGCGCGGTCGCGGGGGGGCTGCTCGGAACGCTGCGTTCACGCGGCTGGGCGGGGGGTGTTTGCCGGTTGCTGCCGAATAAATCCGGCGTTCCAAGGGCAGGGTCCGGATATGGCCAAGTCGTTCGGACCGCGCTCGCGAAGCTTGACGGGTTTGCTCCTGGCAACGCAAAGTTCCCACTCGCTTGCAATGAATGCTTTCGCTAACCACAATTTATGAAACCGACCAACGTCGTACAAATGAAATGGCAACGGCTGGTGCTCGCAATGCTAATCGCAGTGCCAACCTTGTCCCCGGCAACGTCGTTATTCCCGACACGGCAAGCCGACGAGGATGTCAAGAACCCGAATTTGCGCATGCGGCCTGGACTGATGCCAGAGGCGGGTATGTTATTCAATGGTTGGGGAATTACACCGGCGGGTGAATCGGTAGCCATCAGTGATATGGCGCTAAAATTCTTGGTGTCGCCGGACAAGAAGACGCTGCTCGCCGCGAGTGGCGGATACAACGACACGGGCCTTACATTGCTTGAGCTGGCGGGCCGGCGCGTGACCCAGTTCCTGCCGCTCCCGAAAGTCTGGAATGGTCTCGCGTTTAGCAAGGATGGTGGGCGGATTTTTGTGGCGGGCGGAGATTCGGGAATGATCCACATTTTTAAGTACGCCGACGGCCAGGCGACGCCGGTTGATCCGGTCAACCCCGCGCCGGACGAGGCGGGCGCAGTGCTGGGATCTATTGCTGTTCATCCCACGACCGGCCGGCTCTACGTCTGCAATGAGGGAAATCACGAAATCTGGGTGCTCAACCCCGACACGCTCGCGCTCGAAACGAAGATCGCGGCGGGCCAGCATCCGCATACCTGTGTCA
>JADLHS010000176.1 GCA_020848635.1 Limisphaerales bacterium | reverse complement strand
TGGTCCTTTCGACGGGATTTCAGAGCAGCAGGTTTACTGCGCTCGCGACGTCCGGGGCATTTCCACCGGTCCGAATACATCGCCCCGGCCGTCGCGAGCGCAGAATTCATCGGCTGACAGGGTGGTCCCTTTCCAGGGACCACCGTGGTCAATCGACGTATCGTTGGTTTCCCCTGTTTTTTGGGTTTCCCGGGGCAGGGCCTATCGGAGTTCTGTTCCCAGGTTCTCGTGACCCGGCCTGGCGGAAGTGTTCCCCAGGCAGTTACAGCCTGACGGCTGACAGGGTGGCCCCGTTTCCGGGGGCACCGTGGTCAAACGTCGGGAGTTCAGGAAGCGGCCGATTCAGCGGCGATCACTTTTTCTTCGGCCAGTTGCGATTCCATGAAGGCGTCGAGCTCTTCCGGCGAGCTGGGCAGGCGCCCGTTCACGTCAAAGAACGGTTGCACCGAGTCGCCGACGAATTCATTCCACCCGTCATCCGAGCAATTCGGATCCGGGTAGTTCGTTTTCGCCCAAGCCATGAGATCCGGCTTTTCGGTGGCGGTCGTAACCGGAACCGAAGCCGGAGTTTCAGGAGCGGATTCGACGGGAATCGTCGCCGTGGTTTCCACCGCCGGCGCCGGGGTCGGCGTGGCGGGCGTTTCAGGCGCCGGGGTCGGCGTCTGTGGGGCCGGCGCCGCCGGGGTTTCCGGTTGCGCGGGCGTCGCGGGCTTTTCCGACGCCGGGGGCGGCGTGTTCGGGGCCTGCTTGGTCAACCACTCACGGATTTCCTCGGGCGTGCCGAGGTTCGAGAGTCCGGTGGTCAGGTGGTTGTGGATACGGTGGCGGAACCAGTCCGCTTCCTTGCGGTCGCGCATCGCGACCATTTCGGCCGCGAGTTCGCACGAGACGACTTCGGTTTGACCGTCGGCGAAGGCCCGCAGGAGGAAACTCCTGACGTCTTCTTCCGACAGTTTCTTGGGCGACTTGAGGCCATCCAGAATGCCCTTGAGCCTTTTCTGGTACCCGTCGCCTCGCACTTTGATCAGTGCGGCAGCCTTGTCGACCGCGTCGTGGGCCATCCCGCCCTTATCCGCCACTTCCGCGTGAATGCGGCCGGCCGTTTCCAGCGCGTTGGCGCTGGCCAAATCCCAGTCCGATTCCGTGAGCTTGCCAGTCGTCACGTAGACGCTGAACGCGTCCGCGAGGGTATAGCAGTGCCCGGAAAGATTGATGCCCTTGTTCCCGGTGATGAACTCGAAGTGTTCCTTCACCGTGCGGTTCATGGGGACCAGGCGAGCCCGTTGGGACTTCACGAGGTTTTCCTTAACCGCGCACAGAACTTTGGCCGCCACCTTGAAGGAATCCTTGTGGGATTCCGTGGCAGTTTTGGCAGCGGATTTTACCGCCACCAACGACTGACAGGTTTCGGCGAGTTCCTCGGGCGTCATGGACATGAACTTGTCCACCGGCGCATTTTCGATAGTTTTCGGCATAGGTAGGTGGGCTTTCTCGCTCGCCCCTGCGTCCCCCGCCCCGTTCGTTTTCTGGTGATCCCAGCGCTCCAAAGGAGTCGGGAATCCAGCGTTCAGAACGCAGGCGGGAAACCTGCTGCCGCTATGCCAGCGGCAAACTTGCGCCCAGCGCGTCAGCACGCCGGGAAATCTTCGGATGCGACCTTAAACCCTTTCGGCAACGCAGGGACTCCGCGCGGAGTCGCCAGAGGCGATTTCCGACGGAATCCCCGCGTGCCGGGAACAAGGAGCATCAAGCTGAGATCCTTTCGGATCCCACGTTTGCCGGCGTTTGAAACCCGTGGCTTCGGGTGCCGGCAAAGGTGGGACTCGCGTGGAGTGTGGTCCCGGAAATCGGGACCGGCGGGTGTTGTTGGTGGGGGCAGGCATGGATGCCCGGTTTCCCGGGCCCACGGTTTCACGGCGCACGGCTGGCACAGACTTCACGGCCGTTGCCGTCGAATGCGGGGGACGTCATGGGAAGCCAGTCGGAACCGAATGACCGGATTTCCACGTGACCATTTCGCAACCTGGCCATCGTGCATCGCACGTTCCACGCGACGTTTGGAAGCCTCACGTAGAAGCTGCCAGAGGCGTTGAGCGCATTGACCAGGCGCCGCATTACTTTCGGGTGATTGTCAGGCAGTAGTTTCATCCATGCCTGCCCCCATTGAACGCTTGGGAAAGCGCTTTCGCTTTCCCCCCGCCCCTCGATGCCGGGGGGCGCGCGCTCATAAGATTTACCATCGCGCGCGCCCGGACTCGCCTCGCCTCCGCGCGGAGCCAGAAGGCACCGCGCGGAGAGGCTGGCGACCGTTGCGCGCCACCGGCCGGCCGGAGGCTTTCCCCCGGCCGGCCGCTCAAATGAGATACCATCGCGCGCGCCCGGACTCCCCTCGCCATGGTGACCCTCGCCAACAAAACGCCCCCCGGGGACCGACCCCGGGGGGCGTTGCTCGCGCCGACGGCGCGCGCCGGAGCTACGGCATGGGCGGCACCGTCCCTTTGGGATAGAACTTAACCGGCGAGGGAACCAAGCGCTTGGGTGCGGACTTGCGGACAACTCGCGACACCGCGCGCCGCTTGCCGGAAACCTTGCCCGGATCGCGCCACCCCTTGGAAACTTCGCGCCACAACTCGCGCCGCGCGCCCATGTCCGCGCGCGCCGCCGCCGCCGCCGCGCGCACCGTGCCCTTGGCGTCGACAAGACGCGCGAGCGCATCGGCCGCCGCCGCGCGCGCCGCCGCCGCGCGAACCTCACCCCGCGCCCGCGCGCGGGTCGGCAGCAGATCGACACCGCGCACCAGAACACCGCCACCAGGCAGCCGCAACCCATCGGCCGCATAGCGCCACCCGGCCGAAGTGTCAGCATCCGGCACCGCGACCGGCACCGCCGCGCGCGCCCGACGGAGCCGACCCGCCGCGACACCCAACCAAGTCAACGGCCGCGACGCCGCGCGCGCCTGTGACCCGTGCCACGCATCCAACGCGCCCCACAATCCCAACCTCGCCGCCGACTTGGAAAACGCATCGACGGTACATCCTTCCGCCTCGCAAGCCGCCCGCAACGTGACTTCGTCGACAATGACACGCCGCAAGATCGAGAATGAACGACGGAGACTGGACCGCACTTTGGCGCGCTGCCCCCCGGCCGTCGGCAGATCCAACCCAAGGCCTCGCACCGCGCGCACCAGGGACGCGAAAGCCGCGCGCCTGTCGCCATCCGCCCGCGCGTCAATCTCCGCCTCAGCTTGCGCCGTCTCCGCCGTGACCGGCCGGAGACACTCGCGCCCGTGCCCGTCATCGCCGGCAGACTCAACACCCCACTGGCGCAGCGACCGACGCGCCGCGCGGAAACAGTGAAGCCATGCCAACCGCAGCAGCCCCGGCCGGAACTCCAACACCCCACGGCGGAGCCACCGCGCGGCGCGCCGCTCCACCACCCGCCACCATTGCAACACCGCCAGCCGCGCGTCGGCGGCCGCATCCTCGATTGACGCATCGGACGGGACCCGCCCGCCATGCTGTGCCGCCACGGCGCGCGCGGCGCGCGCCACTGCCCCACCGCCCCACGCGCGGACCGACTGCCCCGGCATCAAACCAAGCCAGCCGAGCAACGTGCAGACATCGGCCGCGCGCCCAACGATGTCACCCAACGCCCGCGCCCATTGAGTCCGCGCCCCGGCCGCTTGCTCGCGCGCCGTCTCGAAAGCCGGACCCCACGCGCCGAGCCACTCGCCCAACCCATCGCCGACATTCTCGACCCGCGCCCGCTCATCGGGCGCGCCAATCAATGCCATCACCCCCCCCGCGCGCGCCGCGCGCGCCATTACGGTTTGCTGTGTCGCTTCCCCGTGCCCGCACCCGTGCCCGCCTGTGGACGGTGCAGGTGAGGCTTGGACTTTGACCGCGACCCGCGACGCGGCCGCACTCGCGGACGCGGAGCCAATCGGGCACGCGAGAGCCTCCGCGCCTACGTTCATCCCCGCCTGTTTGCGCACTTCGGGCCGGACCCCCGGCCGATACACCCGTGCCCCATCACGCCACCATTGCGTTGCCAACCCTCCGGGGTCACCTGCCGGTCCGATCAATTGCACAGTCTTGATGCTCATGCTTGCTTGGACGGCCGGGGAATGACGCCCCCGAGCTAGTTCGGGGGCGATGTCGGCCGACGCGTTGACTGTAGCTGTGCACGCGCCCGCGCAGGCACGTGCCCGCGCGCGCCTTTCCCGCCCGACCGCCCGCCGCCCGCTAGCTCTAAGCCTCGCCATGCCAACGCGTTGGAGAATTGCGCGACAAGACCGGGAAAAAGGGGTCAAAAGGGTGTCATCGCCCCCTAATGGGGGGGTGGGTTTTGGTTTCGCCCGGGGAAATGAATAGACCCTGTGTGGTCCTTCCGTTCCGCGCGCGGGCCGTCCCGCAAAGAGCGATCGCGGGGCCTTGATATCCGCGGAAGGTTCCGCCGGCGCCGCCGGAGACCATGGTTCCTGGACCTGGAACGACTTCCAGGAGGCGATTCGGCGCCGGCGGCGACGCGATCGGGCGGGCGAGCCGCTTCCATCCCGCATCCAGCGGCCGGATCCCTACCCAAGACGCATCGGGCGCGGGCCAGGGCCAAGCCGAACGCCCAAAGGCCTCCGGCGGTCCCGGGGCCCGCGGGCGCGGGAATGGCGCTCACCTGGGGAATCGTCTGGCGTGATGGATCCCAGGAACCAAAGGGCGCGGGCCGCATCGAAACCGTCCCCGCCCGTGAATTTAATCAACCGCTGGAAATTCGATGCCTTCCTGGCACGGTTGAAGCGTTTGCTGTTCACCCCCCGTGAACAGACCGTGAACGGCGTGAACGCCTCATTTTCTTTGGGATGTCATACTCATAACTCTCTCTCTCTTAATTATTTATGAAATTAGGAAGAGAGAGAGAGTAGAAGGCTGTTCACGGTGTTCACGGTGTTCACGTCAAAACATGCCACCTCGTATGAGGCTAGGCCAAAATGGGAGGCAGGGACGATCATGGAGGAAGTCGACCGCCAAAAGATGGGGATGCCTCCAACGTACAT
Organism: Limisphaerales bacterium; assembly: GCA_020848635.1. Lineage (GTDB taxonomy): Bacteria > Verrucomicrobiota > Verrucomicrobiia > Limisphaerales > JADLHS01 > JADLHS01. The sequence goes on along the minus strand of JADLHS010000176.1, from coordinate 2,104 downwards.
GGACTGATCCATTTCACCGTGAACACCGTGAACACCGTGAACGGGAACGCACAAGAGATTGTGCGACAGAAACTTAACACGTTCACGGAGCTGTTCACGGCCTGTTCACTGACCGTGAACAGGATTCGCGAACGCCGAGGAAATCAGGCGCGGCGGCGGCTGGGTTTGCGAACGTGGCTGGCGCCGGATACCAGATCTTGGTGCACCAGGCCCTGGAAGTAGGCGGAAAGTGAGGCGTAGCCGAGCGACTCAGCCCGCTCGCCTGCGCCATCGCGGAGCCAATGAGGCATGGAGATGGTGAATTTGACCGCCGAGTCATCGGCAGATTTCGAAGGTTTTCGCCCTGAAACCTGGGAATTTCTGGCAGACTTCGACGATTTCATTGGGGTTTCCTGGGAGTTTTTGGAATCGCCGGAATCACCATGCCGGCGTCGCCATGCGCCAGGTCTCGGCGGATCAGTTGGGCGATGTAGACGCTTCGGGAAAGGCCAAGCTCAGAGGCCCGACGCTCAGCCGCCATAAGTAGATCGTCTGCCATCGAGATCGAGGTCTGCCCCATGCCGTCTGCCCGGCGGGGCTTGCGGGATGTTGGATTCGGAGGCCTCGGCACTCGTGGACTATCCCACTACACTGTATCACGTGCAACACCTGTGGGCGCGCCGTCATTCCTTGGCATCCAATCTGGATCACGACCTTGCAGGGTCTGACGGATCAGAGAAAGCTGGCCGGCCAGAACGATTATCCCTCCGAAGAGCAACAATGCTGCTCCGGCAACAAGGACAAGCAACCGGTTGAAGCACGCCGACAGGTTGGCTGTGCCAGCGTACGAGTTCGACATGAGCACTGTGCACAGGCCAAGGGCCAGGCCGACCACTATGAAGCAAACGCCAACCGTGGTGAGATCTGATTTCCTCGGGGCTGGTCGCTTTGACTCGCGGCCAACTACGGGCTCTCCGCACGATGGGCAATGCGCGGCGTTTGGGCCGACCTTCTTACCGCAGCAATCGCAATTCACTGGTTCAACGGTGTTCATGCTTCGGGTAGATCTGCCAGAATTTCGCAGCATCCTCATGCGATACAAGCTCCATGTAGTGGCGCAACAGGACTGAAGGTGAATTGCCGAGTTCAAGGGCTACTCGCGCAACATCTCGAACATCCGCTATCCAGTAACTTGCACAGGTATGCCTAAGGACGTCTACTGGCCAAGCTTTCAGTTTTAGAGCATCCCTTACCCTTCGCACTGATTTCCTTCGAGTAGCGTGCGGAAGCGGAAGGCGCGATCCAATTGAATGGGCAAAAGCCAACCAAGACTTGGCATTCGGCTTCATTCCAACAATGCGCCTCCTTCGAACTTTAGAAGCCGCCGCATCGATCACGATCTTGTCGCCCTTAATTGAATCCCAAGTAAGTTTGTCAGCTTCGTGCGGTCGCACGCCGGAAAATAGGCAGACAACAAACCAAGCCATCGAGTCAGGTTCGGATTGTTGAACATACTGCATCAGTGTTTCGCACTGATCTGGGGAAAAAATGTACGGAGGCACGTGCTCAATCGATATGCGATCTAAACGTGAGCATGGATTTTCTCTTATCCACCCACGGCGTTTTGCAAACGAAAACAATGTGGAAACCCTAGAAAACCTTGTTGCCCGCGACCACTGTGTCCTACCTTGGCAAATCCAGGCGTCCACATCTTCAGTGGTAATCGAAGCAATGCTCGCCGCCTCTCGGCCTTTGGCAAACGGAATTAAGAAATGCTTAAGGCCATTTGTGTAAACTCTCCGCCTACCCGCGCTTTCTTTCGCAGCGACTAGAGAGTCGATTACCTTATGCAGCGGCGGCGAGCATTGAGAGAGGGAGCGGGAATGAGGACACCTCAGGCAGGCTGGTGAATGAAGCATTCATAGTGAAATCGGCAGGTCCGATTTCCGCCTTCAGAATTTTTTTGCTATCGTCGTGAATTACAGGTGAAAGCACATCATTCACACGGAAGGGGTCCCAGGTTCGAGCCCTGGAGCGCGCACCATCTCAGCTTCGGCCGAAGACCCTTTCAGGTGTGACCCAACCGAAGTTCATGGTGACGGGACACCCCTATTCCGCGCGGATC
>JADLHS010000175.1 GCA_020848635.1 Limisphaerales bacterium | reverse complement strand
GAGCACGAGCAAATGAAGGAGTGGATCGGAGGCGCTTGGGACGCAACACGATTCAGTCTTGAGACCGCGAACATTCTCCTGAAACGGATCAAGGCTTAGCGCCATGCTTTTATGCTGATTACGCTAGGTGGGATATTGATGCTTGGGAGTTTAGCGCAGCGATAAAATGCGGCCCTATCGATCATGATGAGTCCAGTCGGGATCACGGCCTTGGTCAAGATCGTACATGGATAAAACGCGTTGCTTCCAATATTGCTGATTGGGAGTCCATTGATCGTGTTCGAAATCGTCACCGCCCCGCCAACCCTGATGTACCCGGTGATGGTGATTGTGCCCCTATTGGTGGTATAAGTGTATTGGGCTTGCAGCACGGCGGGCAACGTCAGCAGGAGCAAGAACCACAGCAGCCTCGTGGCCGAGGCAGTTTTGATAACAGGAGCTTGCATCGTTGCCGCCGTCGTACAACAAGACTAAACCAGATGCGGGCCTTGGTGCGGAGGCCAAACATCTACTTCAAGTTGTCCGGCTTGGTGGAGGGTACGGGGCGGAGCGACGGCGCAGCGCCGAGGGATGTGGAGTTCTACCGTCCGGTCTTGGATGCGATGCGGGAGATGTCTGGCCCGGAGCGGCTGATTAACGCGAGTAACTGGCCAGTGAGTGAGCGGTGCGCGTCGCTGGCCACCGTCGAAGGGATCGTCGGAGATTATTTCCGCAGTCAAGGACGCCGGACGGAGGAACAGGTCTTCGCACTGAGCGCCAAGGCCGCCTACCGTTGGGTCTGACGGGACAAATGGAAGCAATGAGGACGGCGCCGAAGAATTCCTGGTCAGAGCAGGTGCGCAACATTACCAATCAGCTTGCGGTCACGTTTGGGCCTGCCGGTTTCCATCACGCTCAAGCCGGTTGGCCAGCGGCGGTCGCCGAACGTTCAGCACCCCTCTGCGATGCCATTTTGGAGCAATTCAGCGATGCCGGATTTCACGCTTGATGCCCCTTGGAAGCCAATGCGCGAGCCGACGCCTTGGGTGAGGCAACGCTTGGCGTTGCCCATCGGGATTGTCGCTTGTGTCGTCGTGGGTGTGCTTTGATTTCGCTAACGCCATCCGGGCGGACTGGACGCCAACGGCGGGCATCGGCGTGGCCAGCGGAACCATGCTTCGCGTTCACCGGTGGAATCGAGCGACACGGATCAGCGGGATGACGATTCTCACCCGGCGGTTCTTGCGGGGTTTTGCCGGGGCAGGCCGGGATGCTCCACCCGCATGCTCCGATGAAATCTGGGCTGGCTGGGAATCCTGCTAACGCGAGCAACTCGATCCTCGTTGGCCGCCGGTGCCAGCTGACTTGGCCGCTTCGGATGGGGGCGTTTACCTGGTGGACGTGGCGCCAAGTAATATCGCATTTCGCGGGTAACCGTGACTTTATGGGGACTTGCTGGCGTTCTGAGTTATCTCCGCAAGCAGTTGTTTGATTTCCGTCGTCGAGTCACCAGTTACCGGAACCCGTACCATGGGAGTCTGAACCTCCCCCCAAACTGAATTGACGGTAACGCTTCTCGGCGACGATGCCAGCACCATGTCGATGATTGTCGCGAGGTCCGGAGAGTCCAAGCGACCAGCTTGCTTCGCCATGGCACCTATGACTACCCGGATAATGTCCTCGTTCTTCGTAAGGGTGGCGTAGTTGAGGACAGTTTGAAGGATTGCCGTGGCGTCGATTTGCATGTGGCAGTTGAAAGCACCGGCGGTGCCAGTCAGAAGTCAACTAGGGGAGCATGGTGGGCAAACATTGTAGCAGTAAAATAGCGCGTGGAATGCAGGCTCGCCGGCCAGTCACCCTCGCTGCGGGCGGCGGGTTCACGGCCAGCGCAAGCGATAGTATCGCATTGGGCTTGCGGGAGCGTTGGTGTCGGAAATCAGATAACGCGGTGCGGTCGACGCGAGAAAATCCCAGTTCATGAGATTGGTTGAGACTTCCACGCTTAAGACGCTGGCAATCGAATTTGATAGCGAAAAGGTGACTTGCGATTCACCCAGCCCCAGCACATTGGTCATGTAGAGCCACGGACTGGCGGTAAAATAATTCGAAAGCACGAGGTTCACTTCGTTCTGATCCACGACCCCGTCCGCGTTGGCATCGCCCGGAGCGTAGCGCAAGGGCGTGAAGAAAGTTCCATCGGAGGTAGCAGCGGCGCCCCGGGCGTTGTTCACCGTCAGCCGATAGTGAAACTGATCGCCGGGGGCGAAGCCGTTGACGGTGAAACTGGAATTGAGCACCGCGATGGGAAAGTCCGTCAGCACGAAATGATTTGTGCCGCCGTAGCTCGGCGTGGTGCCGAATAACACTGAAACCGTCGTTACGACGCCGCCCGCGTTGATGGCCGCACTGAACGTCACCGGCCGGGTCCCGTTTGCGGGGTCTGGCGAACCGATGCTCACGCCGGGATTCGCCACGGTGGGCGGCGGCAGGGCCGAAATATCAAATTCATACGCCCCGCTGTCTACGTGCTGACCGTTCAATCGCGGAAAGCCTCGTTGATCCGTTCCCGTGATGGCGTCATCGCCGCCTTCGATTGCGCGGCTTCCGGGCAACAGCGCCATGGTGAGCGTCGGGCCGCCGTTGAATTGCAGCGGGCCGAGCAAGGGATCCAACGGTGCGGCCGCCAGGCCGACCATATCGCTGCTCGATCCAAAGCCGGAACTTCCGTTGGTCCGGCCGATCAGATTGTGTCCCGCCGAACTGAAATCGCCCGCGACATCGGGGTTGCCGCTCGCTAGGTTTAAAGCGATGATCGAGCTTTTGATTGCAAATGTGGAATGATTAATTACCCCCGCCGCGGCGCCACCGGCGCCATCGTTTCCCAAGCCGCCTTGATTTCCTTTCCGCCCGCCGGGTCCAACCTGGTTGCCGCTCACGGTGCCGGCAATCAAGGTCAAGGGACCATCGGATTGGATGGCCCCGCCATTGCCGCCCGGACCGCCGGAACTGCCAATCCCGAACGCGGACGTGTCGGCGCCTGCCCCGCCCGGACCGGAGGAGTTGCCGGCGAAGGTGCTTGCCACAATGGTGACCGACGCGGACGCGGCATTGAAAAGCCCGCCGCCGCTCCCGCCGGCGGCCCCGGATTGCCACCCGCTGCCACCCGCGCCGCAAACGTTGCTGCTAACGGTGCATCCGTGCATGCGCAGAATACCGGCATTGTAAATGCCCGCTCCAGGGCCCCCGTCTGCGCCGGGCCCATACGGCGGCGCTCCATTTCCGCCATTGCCCGTCTGATTGTTGGCGATGCAGCAATTGGTGATATTCAGCGTGCCACCATTGTAAATGCCCGCCCCCGGTTGCCCGGTGATCGGTGGAATCGGGTTGCCGACAAAGGTGGTTCCATTGGCCCCGTTGGTGGAGCGGCCCTCGCGAACGGTCACGCCGGAAAGACTTACCGTCCCGCCGGCAACGTTGATCACCCGCCGCGCGTTGTTGCCACTGAGCGCGAGATTGGTTGCGCCGGGACCCACGATGTTCAAATTTTTGTTGATCAATAATTCCGCACTGGTCAGCACGATGGTCCCATTGGTTGCGAAATCAATTGTTACTCCCGGACCCGCGGCGGCGATGGCGTTTCGCAATGAACCGGGACCGCTATCGGCGAGCGTGGTCACAGTGGTCATCCCGGCAATCAGCGTGTTGTTGTCACCATAGACAATGCCCGCCGAATTGCTGGCGCCGATGCGAAAGTGATACGCCGCGCCGGGGGTTAGGCCGCCAAGCACTGCTGTTTGCGCGATGACCATTGTGCCGTTGCCCAGGGAAGTGGTCACCGTGCGATTTCCATAGTTGGTGGTCGTTCCCCATTCGAACCACGCGCCCGCCGTTAATCCCCCCGGATTCACCCCGCCAGCCAGGGTCGCGCCGTTGGTTAAAATGGACGTTGCGTTTGAGGTATAACAGGAGACCTGCGAGGGAATGCCGGACGTCACCCACCCCGGACTGTTGCTGACCAGGTTCAGCACGCCGTTGTAACTGCCAGCCGTGACGGTGGCGGAGTTCGTCGCCACGGTGCCGCTGGAACTGTCGAACTTGTAATAAAGATACAAACCGGGTTCATTGCCGGTGAGCGGTCGGTAAAGGTTGGTTTGGATTTGCGCCTGGGACAGCGCATTGGTCCAGACCTGAAAATCATCAATTATTCCGTTGAACTTGCGGTAGCCATCGCCCTCTCCGATGGTGAAAGACGGTCCGATGCTGGTTGGCAATGCGCCTGCATTCCACGCGCCGGCCGCGGTGCCATTCAAGTAATAACTCACCACGTTCCCGCTGCTCACGCTCACGGCAACATGCGTCCACGCATTCACGGCCAGGGTGCCGGAACTTAAGCCGCCGAAGAAAGCATTGCAGCGTCCGAGCTCAATGTTCTGCGGCGAACCGCTCGTGTTGCCGCGGAGCAGGATTTCCGCCGTCAGGTCACAACCCCCGGACAGCAAGCCACTGCCCGGCTCTAAACCGGCGGTGCCGGAACGCAGGTTGACCCAGGCACATACCGTGTAGTTGTTCGCGATCGCCGCCGGTAACGTCACGGTAACGCTGCCATTGTTGGTGGTGCTGAGTCCGTTGTTGAACGCGGTCTGGGCGCGAAGTCGCGCGGGCCAGGAAAGGCATGCGATACAAGCAGCTACGAGGATCAACGGTTTCGGGAAGTTCACGGCGCGGAAGGGTAGCGAATGATCCTGAAAAGTCAAACTGATTGAGTACGCATGCCGCTTAGTCTTCCAAGCCGGAAAGATTTGCGGTTAGCCAAGCCGGGAAGTTGATTTGGGGCGATTGGTGAACCGGAGCGCGGGTTTTTGCGGGGGACTGGATGCGTTGGCGAGGACGGAGGGATGGCCGAAGGGTGGAGGCCTTGCCCCTCTTTGGTTTCGGGCGGTTTTTCAACCCGCAGGCGGCGGGTGGCATCGGGATCCGGCGCACCTACCGACCTTGGGATGGGCTATTGATGGTAAGCTGGACGTGGCAAACGATGGTGCCAATTTCGCACCGCCGGCCGCCCACCACGCTGAATGACGTTCACCAAGTTCGCAACCTCAACCATGGGATCGGGGGCACCCGTGCGGATGCCAACCGAATCCGAGCCCGCCTATTTGTTTATGGCGCCGCTCGCCGACCCGCAGTTCGGGCGGCAACCTCCAGCGGAGATTCCTAAAACCGGATCGGCTGGATCGCGGTGGGAAGCCGTTGTTGACCGAAGTTGATTCCACCGGCGCACATGGCAACCTGTGCGCGTGACGAACCCACCGCTGGATAGCCCGCAGCTGGTCGACCCCGTGCAGACGGAAAAGGCCGCGATGGTCGCCCTCGCCGCCGAAAGCTTGGTCAAGCAGTTCGAGACCGTCACCGCCGTAAAGGGTGTCAGCCTGACCGTGTCGGCCGGGGAGATTGTGGGCTTGCTCTGTCCGAACGGCGCCGGCAAAACCACCGCGCTCCGGATGCTGGCCGGCATTCTCACGCCCACGGCCGGCCGCGTGGTGGTCAACGGATTGGATCTGCAGGCGCACCCGCTCGCGGCCAAGCAGCAGATCGGTTTCCTCTCCGGCGACACGCAACTTTACCACCGGCTGACCGCCCGCGAAGTGCTGCGTTACTTCGGCCGGCTCTATGGCATGGCCGACGGCCAGCTAACCAACCGGATTGAACAACTGGTGACCGAGTTGGAAATGGCCGCCTTTGCCGACCGTCCCTGCCGCACCTTGTCCACCGGGCAAAAGCAAAGGGCCAACATCGCCCGCGCCTTCCTGCACCGGCCCAGCGTGTTGATGCTGGACGAACCCACCGCCGCGCTGGATGTCATCAGCGGGCAATTCATCATCGAGGCCATTCGCCGGGAACGCGCCGCCGGTCGGGCGGTCTTGATCTCCACCCACATCATGAGCGAGGCGGAGGAACTCTGCGACCGGATCTACCTGTTGCACGAAGGTGGCATCGCCGACCACGGCACGCTGGCGGAAATCCTCGCGCGGGCCGGTTGCGCCAGCCTCACGGAAGCCTTTCTGCGGTACGCCCGCCCGCGGACGGGGAACCTGGATTTCCCCGGAGCCTGAGCCCATGCGCCTGTCCATCATCTGGATCATTTTTTGCAAGGAGATTACCGAGGCGCTGCGGGACCGGATCACTTTGCTCGTGCTGGTCGGGTTGCCCCTGCTGATCTACCCGCTGTCGATCATGACGATGATGGGCGTTACCAAGCATCAAGCCGCCGTGGAGGAACGCCAGGTGAACACCATAGCGGTTTGGGGCGTGGGCGGCACTGCCTTGCTCGACTGGCTGGCCCCGAGCACCAACCGGTTTAAGGTGGAGCGGTGGCAGGCCATTCCGGCCTCGTTGCGAAGCGAATTGGAGGCCGGCCGGTTGCCGCCGCCACCCCCACGAACCAACGTGCCGGCTGCCCCGAACCTCCGGCGACCGGGATTGCCCCGACTGCCCACGGTGCCGGAAGCGGTGCCGGACGATGCGGTGCTCCAGGCGGCCCGGGGCGTTGTGTCCGGCAAGCAGGCCGACGCGGTGCTGGTGATCTGGCCCGGTTTCGACGACGCGCAGCAACGGCATGACCTGGGGCGCGTGGCGGTTTACTATGACTCCATCCTCCCCCGATCCGCCCAAGCATGGTCCCGCCTGTCCGGCCAGCTGGGCCAGTTTCGTCAGCAGCTACTGAAGGAGCGACAGCGCGAGCGCGGGTTGCCGGATGGCTTCGCAAAGGCGCTGGATGTCCGCGGGGATGACGTCGCCCCCGCCCAGCGACAAATCCGCAACGTCCTCGGCCAGGTTTTGCCCCCCATGCTTATATTGCTGGCATTGGTCGGGGCGATCGTGGCGGCGACGGAGTTGACCGCCGGGGAGAAGGACCGGGCCACGATGCAAACGTTGCTCTGCGCCCCGGTGCGTTCCTTCGAGATTGTGGTGGGAAAGTTCATGACCATCTGGGGCATCAGCCTCATTTCGGCGCTGGCCAATATCATCGGCTTGGGTCTCACGATTTGGCGACTGGCGGCGATGCTGCATGTGGACGTGATCCAATTTGGCACCCTGGCCATGATTGGCGGCCTCTTGCTGCCGGCCAGCTGGACCATTGCCGCGCTCTTCCTGGCCGTGGCGGCGCTGGCACGGGATGCGAAGGACGCCGGGAATTGTCTGGGCGCCACCGCCATTGTGGTGATGTTGCCGGTCGGCGCCACCCTCATGCCCGGCGCGGAACTCGACGCTTGGACCTGCTGCGTGCCGCTGGTCAATCTGTCGCTCCTGATCCGCACGCTCATGAATGGGCCGGTCGCGAGCCACTTGCTGTTCCTCACGCTGCTGTCTTCGCTGGCCTATGCCGGACTGGCCCTGGCCTTGGCGGCGCGGGTGTTTGGCCGCGAGCAAATCCTGCTGGGCGGGTCATTTTCGTGGCGCGGGCTTCTCCAGAGTGACCGCCAACGCCCGGCCGTTCCGACCCCGGGCCTGGTGTTGACCTGGTTTCCGCTGGCCGTGGTGGGTCTGTTCTACGCCAGCCTCGCGCTGGCGGAACACAACGTGTCGACGATCCTGCTCGTGACCCAATACGGGGTGCTGCTCTTGCCGGTGCTGGTGCTGGCCGGAGTGCGGAAATATCCGCTGGCTCAAACCTTCTCCCTGCACCGGCCGCACGGGCGCAGTATCGTGGGTTCAGTTCTCATCGGGCTGACGGTGTCGGTCGCGCTGGCCGGCCTCGTGCTGCGGGTGGCGCCACCACCGGATTCGGTGCTCAGCGAAATGCAGGAAGTAATGCAACTGGGGGACCACCCCGCCGCGCTTTGGAAACTGTGGCTGGTGCTGGCGCTCACGCCGGCGCTGTGCGAGGAAACCTTCTTCCGGGGCCTGATGTTGTCCGGCTTGCGGCGCTGGGGACCGTGGGCGGCGATTGGCCTCACGGCCCTGCTGTTCGGATTACTCCACGGTTCCATCTACCGGTTGCTGCCAACTTTCATCCTTGGCTTGGTGCTGGGCTATGTCGTGTGGCGGAGCGGTTCATTGTATTGCAGCCTCCTCATTCACGCATTGAACAACGGTCTCATCGCCACGCTCGTCTGGAGCAGCAAGGGCCAGGCGCTGGATATTCCGAGCGTCCCTTGGAGTCTGACCTTGGGGGCCTTGGTTGTCACTGGCCTCGGGGTGGCGCTCATCACCGGACCGAAGCCGCCTCCCCCCGCTTGAGCCGTTCCGGCGGTGTTCAGATCGACAGCCTTGTCGGTCACCGCTTCACAAACTCCTCCTCCGCGTCCCGCCGTGCGAACCGGGTGGTTGGATCACTCCAATCAATATCCCGCACCGATTTTTCGATTGGGTCGTCCGGTCCAGGCTTGTTACGCTTTGGGCATGAGTAACACCCAACCCCTCAAAGGCCCGTGGACTCACCGGCTGCTCGTTTACTTCTTTTCCGTTCTCTTTGGCATTTTGATCTACTGGCTGCTGGGTTTTTTCATGCGGGACATCGGCACCTGGCCCGGTCCGAACTATCCGGCGATCGAGAACCGGCTCGGCGATCCCAAGTTGACGCAGGAAGCCGCCACGGTTCAGAACCAGATTGACGAAATCAAACGGGCGACGGACAGCCGCCAACAGCAGCAGAAGGTGGTGCGCGACAGCACCAGTAACTCGGAAAAGACCCTGAACCAGTTGCTGGAGTTGCAGAAGCTCACCCTGCAACAGGCCAAGACTCCCGCGGTGGAAGCGGCTCAGGCCTTGGCCGAAAGTCAGCGCCTCTTTTTGGCCAACCAGACGAAGTACCAGGAAATCAATGACCAGATCACCTCGCTCAATGAGCAGTTGGACACCTTGGAAAACCGCCACCGGACGCTGCTCAAGCAAATCGAGGCGCAGCGTCCCGCCATCGAGGCGGAATTCGGCCGCCTGCAAACCCGGCACAATTTCAAGGTCGCTGCCGGCAAGCTGGCCGTGCTGTTGCCGTTGCTCGGATTGGCCGTGTGGCTGTTCCTCAAGCAACGTGGCAATCTCTATTCGCCGCTCGTCTACGGCTTTGGCCTGGCCCTGCTCGTAAAAGTCGGTCAGGTCATGCATGAGCATTTTCCGACGCGCTACTTCAAATACATTCTCATCCTCATCGCGATCGCCGTGGTGACGCGCATCCTTGTCTTTTTGCTCCGCGCCATGGCTTTTCCCAAACTCGATTGGCTGCTCAAGCAGTATCGGGAAGCCTACGAGCACTACTTCTGCCCCGTGTGCAACTACCCGATCCGCCTCGGTCCCCGGCAACATTTGTTCTGGACGCGGAGCAGCCTCAAGAAACTCTCTGTGCCCGCAACCGCCACCTTGAGTTCCGATGAGCCGTACACCTGTCCGGTGTGCGCCACGGCGTTGTTCGAGGCCTGCCCGGCGTGCCAGCGCGTTCGCCACTCGCTTCTGCCGGCCTGCACGCATTGCGGGGACACCCGGCAAATCCTTCAAGCGCCGCCCGGTCTCAAGCCGTGATTCCAGCTTTGCTGCGCCCGGAAAGGTTTTGCACGAAACCTGAGTTGCTACGCGTCCATTGGCGGTGGAAACTTCAGCTCCTTCCACAGTAGCTCCTCGTCGCCCGGTGATATCCGTGAGGGGATTTGAGGAGAACCCCGGGCTGATTTGCCCTCCAAGGCCGCACACAGCATGAACAAACAGCAAATCATCGCGCCCTTGGTGGCTATGGCCATTTTTGCTCTGGGTGCCGGCGTTATCATTAAGCGCAATCAATCGCGCAGCTTTCTCCATATGCGCGCCCAAATTGTCGGCCGCGAACTGGTCACCACCACCAACTCCGCCAGCATCAGTTCGATGGGCCAAGGGCTCCGCGTGCAGCTGGAGCAATTGCTGGCATCGCCGGCTACCGTCGACTCGGTCGAACTCGGTGACGAGCCGATGCCGATCGGCGATGGACGCGCTTCCGTCCGCGTCTTTCTCAAGAACCAGGATGGGGTCCGCCTTGCGATCCGCCTCCAGTTGGACCCAGATTCTCGAGCATTTCGGGTCCTTGGGTTCTGGCGCCCCGCCCGGTCGTCCCGGTGAGTCTCCGTGGGGACGCCACCGGCCACCCAGGCCCAGGGAGGCAACCCGGTGGAAAAGTGTTCGCGCGGTCGAGCCTCATAGGGTGGGATTGGCGACTCACGGCAAAACCCCGCTTGCCAGCCTCCCGCCCCATCGTTAGTTTCCGGCTATGTGTGTGGTGGAACTCCGGGCCTCCTTGCCCCAACGGACGGACGGCGGCCGTACCGCTAGGATCGCGCCGAAATGAACTTGCTGCTCGACCGGTTGGCCGAACCGGGGCGCTGGTAATTCGTCATGTCACCTCAAACTGCCGCCACTACCATCCGCGCAGCGCTCCCACCGGGCGGTTTGTTTGCCGGGCAGGCATGGCGCATAGCGCCCGCGCCGTTTCCGCTCGGGGCCGAGCTGGCGCAGGAGATTGAATCGCTTGGGCGCGTGCTGTTGCAATTCTATCGCGCGGTCAATCTGCTGTATCGCAAAAGCGCCGAGGCCAAAATGCCTCCGTGGGTGGCGCATTGGCTCGACTTGGGCAAACCCGCGGAGCTGATCGCCTGGCAACGTTCGCCGGCTTTCAAAAACGACGTTCCGCGGGTGATCCGTCCGGACCTGCTCCTCACCGAAAACGGATTGCGGGTGACGGAACTGGATTCGGTTCCCGGGGGCATCGGGTTGACCGCCTGGCTGAATCAGACTTACTCGCGGAGCGAGATTCGCGGGGACCGGGCGGAAGTGCTGGGCGGCGCGGATGGCATGTTGCGTGGGTTCGCGAGCATCTTCGGGGACGCCAAGCGAGTCCATATCGTCGTTTCCGATGAGTCGGCAACTTACCAACCGGAGATGGCTTGGTTGAGCGGCCAGCTCGGCGCCCGGTTTGCGGTGCGGGATTCTAGTTTTTCCGACTTTAAATCGGGCGATGCCATCTACCGCTTCTTTGAACTGTTTGATCTGGCCAACCTGCCGAACGGGCAAACGATTTTTGAGTTGGCGAGCCAAAGTCAGGTGGTGGTTTCGGAAACCGAGAATCCGGAAGGGAAAAAGTTATTCAAACCGACCGTTTTGGATCGAATTCGCCTCACTCCGCCGCCCAAGCCGGTGTTCGAGGAGAAAATGCTCTTCGCCCTGTTGTGGAATCGCAATCTCCAGGGCTTTTGGCGCCAGGAATTGGGCGAGGGCTTTCTCTCACGCCTGAAGCGAATCGTGCCCTACACGTGGGTGGTCGACCCGGCGCCGCTGCCGCCGCACGCCGCGATTCCCGAACTGAACCTCACCGACTGGCAGCAACTCAAGACGCTCTCGCAACAGGAGCGCGAATTGATTTTGAAAGTGTCCGGCTACTCCGATCAGGCTTGGGGCGCGCGGGGCGTGTTTCTCGGCAGCGATTTGTCGCAGGCCGACTGGGCGCGGGCTGTGGATGAGGCCTTGGCGCAATTTGAAGTGTCGCCGCGTGTGCTGCAGCGCTTTCACAAACCCGCGTTGGTCGCCGCGTCCTGGTTTGATTTTGCCAAGGACGAAGTCGTGCCGATGAATGGCCGTGCCCGGCTCTGTCCGTACTATTTCGTAGCCGGCGATGGCGATGCGGCCCGGCCCGAACTCGGTGGGGTCCTGGCCACGATTTGTCCCGCCGACAAGAAAATCATCCATGGCATGACGGACGCCATTCTGGCTCCCTGCACCCCATGAGTCTTTACGCCCTCGCTCATTTTGCCGTGCTCGCATTTGGCTCCCTGTTTGTGATCGTGGATCCGATCGCCACCGTGCCCGCATTTCTGGCGATGACCCCGAGCGACACGCCGGCGCAGCGCATTCGCACGGCCCGGCTGGCGTGCGTGGTGGTGGCTGCGGTGCTGTTGATCTTTGCGCTGGCGGGTAATCTCATTTTCAGGTTTCTCGGCATCACCATGCCGGCCTTCCAGATCGCGGCGAGCATTGTGTTGTTAATTGTGGCCCTCGACATGTTGCGTGCGCAACGCTCGCGCGTGCAAGAGACCTCAGAGGAAACCACTGCTGGCGCGGAGAAAACGGACATCGCCATCACACCGCTGGCGGTTCCCATGCTCGCCGGCCCCGGCGCCATCTCGACCGCCATTGTGCTGCAATCGCAGGCGGTCGGCGTCGCGCAGTCGGTCGTGCTTTGTGTTTGCATTGTTGGCGTGGCGCTGGCCAGTTACGTCATCTTCCGCATCTCCGCGCGGGGCGCGCAGTGGCTGAGTTCCATTGCCACCAAGGTGCTCACGCGCATCATGGGCTTGCTCCTGGCCGCGGTCGCCATTCAGTTTATGATTAATGGCCTGAAGGGCGTTTGGGTCAACTGGCAGCAACCGTAGCCCGCCCGGTCTCCGGGTTTCGTGCGTGTGTTTTGACTCCGTCCTGAGTAGATTCCGCGTGTGCGAATTCTTTTCATTGGCGACATCGTGGGCGAACCGGGCCGCCGCGCGGTCAAACAACTTTTGCCGCAACTGCGCGTCGCGCACCGCCTCGATTTCATTATCGCCAATGG
>JADLHS010000174.1 GCA_020848635.1 Limisphaerales bacterium | reverse complement strand
CGCAGACGAAGGCGATGAAGGACATTGACGGCGGCACGCGCCTGACGAACGAGACCGACAGCTACGAGCAAAATTTCTACGCCACGCGCCTCGCCGCCACGGCCGCGCGGCTGTATGGCGTCGGACTAGGTTACGAACCGGCGAGCTCTCACACGGCGCGCGGGGTGGTGGGCCGCATCTTCGCCACCGCGACCGCGAACGGCGATCATCTCTTCACCTATCACAACAACGTCTTCGATCATCCGCTGGCAATCGAACGCTGGTTGAAATACGTGCCCGTGCTTGATGCGCGGCAGCCCCCGCTGATCGAGGTGGCGGTGTTTTATCCTGAAACGGAGAACCAGCTCGGCGACGCGGCGTTCCGCCACCTCTACGCGTGGGGTTTCAACCCGGTGGCGCGGGAAATCCGACGGGTGGTCGAAGTGGATTATCTGGATGAACGCTTGATCCGCGATGGTTTTCTGGATCGCTACAAGGTCCTGGTCTTCGCCTGGGGCAACCAGATTCCCGCCGATGTCCAGGGCTTGGTGGACGCCTGGATGCGCCGGGGCGGCACAATCATCTACCCGTCCTATCCCCGCGGCCCGCAGGAAGCGCTTGCGGACGCGACCGGGCCGAGCGGTTCGTTGGGCGACGCGACCTCCATATTTAATCGCTGGTCCGCCGGCGACACGGGCAAGGGCGGTTTTCACCGCTTCGGCGGCGACGCCGAACCGCCGGAACTTTACGGCGAATTCGTGGCGAACGTCCTCCGGGACGTTGGCAATTTGCATCCGTGGACCCGGGCCGTGCTCGCGGCGAACCACCCCCCGCGCGTTTTCTTCAGCGTGCAGCCGGACGGCCACGCGCTGGGGTTGAACTACAACGCTGCGCCGGCGAAGGTCGTTGTGGCGGGCACGGAATTGACGATCGAGCCATACGGGATTGAACGGATTCAACTGCCAGCCGCCCCCGGGTTGCGCTGAACCCAGGCGACGCCAGCGCAGCGCGACAGCCTCCGTAGGTCAAAATCACGCGGTCGCTTAAAGTGCGGCCCCAGGGGCGGCAAATTGGTAAGCCCCCGAAGGAACTTCAAACACCGCGTTACCAGCGTCCATCCGCAGGAACTTCACGCCCGGAGCGGAACTGACCGGCTTGCCGCGCTGGGTCACTTCGGCCACGCCGCGAGCCGGAACGTAAACGGTCGCCGTCGTATTGGCGGGAATGGTCACGGCAAGTGTGAATTTGCCGTTCTTGATCTTCCAGGCGCTGGTGATCGGGCCGCGAATCGAATCGTAACGACCGTCGGCCCACGTCACGTCACCGCCGGGGCGCGGACGAATGACGAAATGTTTCCAACCCGGATGCGATTCATCGGGCTGGATGCCCACGATGTTCTGAAACATCCATTCGCCCACGGCGCCGAACGCCCAGTGATTGAACGAATTCATGCCCGGGTCCTGGAAGCCGCGGCCCGGCACATAGCCGTCCCAACGCTCCCACATGGTGGTGGCACCGTTTTCAATCATGTAACCCCATGACGGAAACGTGCGATTCGTGATGAGCTGCCAGGCCTCGTGGTTATAGCCGTTGCGCGTCAACTCGAGCATCAGGCAACGCGTGGAAAGGAAACCGGTGGAGAGATGGCCCTTGTATTGTTGAATGGCTTCGCGCAGATGCGCGACCGCCTTCGGACGCAGTTCATCGGGCAACAAATTAAAGTGGAGCGCCAGCGCGTAACCCGCCTGGGTATCGCCGGGCAAGCGACCGTCCGGCTGGACGAACGCCAGCTGGAAGGCAGCCTTGATCTCGGTAAACAGTTTGTCGTACCGGCGGGCGTCCTCGTCGCGACCAATCGCTGTGGCCAGTTTCGAGACCAGTTCGGTGGAGTGCGCGAAATACATCGTGGCAAATATTTCCTTCGGCACCTCGCCACCTTTGGCCGGCCAACCCGCGAGCTTGAGCGTGTCCGCGTTGAGCCAGTCGTTGTAATCGTTGCCCCGTCGCTGGCGCCAGATGAGATCCGGGTTCTGACTGCGAACGAATTCGATCCAGCGCTTCATGGAATCCAAGTGTTCCTGCACCAGGCGTTGGTCGGCGTAGTTCAACCAGGCGCGCCACGGTACGATGCCGCCCGCATCGCCCCAGGCGGGCACGCCTGTGCAGTGTTTGGTGCGATCAACGGGATGCGGCGAAAAATCCGCGTAACGACCGTCATCGGCCTGCGCATCACGCACATCGGGGATCCACTTTTTGAAGAACGCGGCCATGTCCATGCCATAGCAGGCCGTCTGGGCAAAGGCCTGAATGTCACCCATCCAACCGAGCCGTTCATCGCGTTGCGGACAATCCGTCGGCACGCTCATCAAGTTGGCGCGCTGGGTCCAACGAATGTTTTGCCAAAGCCGATTGAGCATCGGGTTGGAGCAGGCGAACTGGCCGACTTCGGGGGAGGAGGAGCAGAAGACCCGACCGGTGAGCGCAGTCAGCTTTGGCTTCTCGGCCAGGCCGGTGACCTCCACAAAGCGAAACCCGTGATACGTGAAGTGCGGCTCAAAAGTTTCCGCCCGGCCGCCGCGCAGCGTGTAACGATCCACCTCCGGCGCGCCCCGCAAGTTGGCGGTGTAGATCGTGCCGTCGGCATTGGTCATTTCGGCGTGGCGGAGCGTCACCGTCGTGCCGGGTGAACCGCTCAGTTGTAGTCGGCACCAACCCACCATGTTCTGGCCCATGTCGAAAACCCACACGCCGGGCTTTGGCTCGTGAAGCGCAACGGGCTTCAACTCCTCGACGACCCGGATCGGCTCATTAGGCTGAGCGACGAGTCTGGCTTTCAACTCGGGGAGCACTTCCACCGGTTGCCAGGCTTGAGCATCAAATCCCGGCGCATCCCCGCCCGGCATTTCCCGACGGGCGTCATACACCTCCCCGTCGAGCGTGTCCGAACTGCGCACTGGGCCTTCCTTGGTGGCAACCCATGAGCCGTCCGAGGCGACCGTCAACTTTTGTCCGTTCGCCAACTCGATTTCCAATTGGGCGAGCAGATACGGTTTGCGCCCATAGACCCCGCGAAGTTTCTTGAACAACCCATCCGACATGCCGAGCCGTCCGGCATACCAGCCGTCGCCGAGCAGCGCGGCAATGACGTTGTCGCCCGACCGGAGCAATGCGGTGACGTCGTAAGTTTGGTACTGCACTCGCGTGTGATAATCGGTCCACTCCGGCGCGAGAATCTGATCGCCGACGCGCCGGCCATTCAGGTGGATCTCATACGCACCAAGCGCGCTGACATGGAGCGTCGCGCGACGGACGCGGGCCGACACGTCGAATTGCTTGCGCAGCATCGTTGCGGGTTGGGCGTCATAGCGCTCCGCGTCTTTCGGAGTCTTGGGCGGAATGACGGGCGGCAGCTCGGCGCGGTCTCCGATCCACCGGGCCTGCCAATCCCTGGGCTCCAGCAACCCCATCTGCCAAAATGCCGGCTCGCTCCAGGCGGACGCGCGGCCAGCTTTGTCTCGTACGCGAACTTTCCAGAATGCGCGGGTGCCGGAGCGGAGCGGTTGACCGGCGTAGGCGAGTTGGATGGTTTGGTCCGAGTTGACCTGACCGGTAT
>JADLHS010000173.1 GCA_020848635.1 Limisphaerales bacterium | reverse complement strand
TTCAGTCAGCTTCATGGTCGTTCTTCGGAGCGAGGCACTGCGCTTGGGCGGCTTCGGTTTGCAGCAACGCCGTCACCGCCGCGATGTCCGCCGCGAGCGGGCGGTCGCCGGTCAGCGTCGGCGAGCAACCGCGCACGAGGTCGTAAAGCTTGCGGTAATCGCCCCCCAAGACCTTGTCGCAGCCGCGCGCATCGGCCGCTTGGGCGAGCGCGAGCGCCTCGATGGCGACGAGCTTCCACAGCAGGGGCAGCGCGGTGCGCGTCATTTTGGCCGCGATGCAGCCCATGCTGACCACGTCCTGATTGTTGGCGTTGGTGGAAATGGTCTGGATGGACGCCGGTGTGCCGAGCAGGCGCGCTTCCGCCGCCAGCGAAGTGGCCAGCAATTGCGCGCCGCCGAAACCGGTGTTCAAGCCCGGCGCCCCCGCCGCGAGCAAAGGCGGCAGGCCACGGCTGTAGCGCCAGTTGACCAGCCGCTCGATCTGCCGGTCGGCCAGCAGCGCGAGTTTGATGAGGCCCATGCGCATATAATCGCTGACCATCGCGATTTGCTGGCCGTAGAAATTGCCGCAGTGAATCACCATCCCGGTGTCGGGAAAAATCAGCGGGTTGTCCGTGCTGGCGTTGAGTTCGCGGGTGATCACCTGCTCCACATGCCATTGGGCCTCTTGAAACGCGCCGAGAATTTGCGGCGTGCAACGCAGCGAATACGGATCCTGAATCTCGGCGCCCCCATCCACGGGCTTCGGCGGCGAACCCCACTGATGCTCGTCAATCCGCCGGGCGAAATCGGGATGGGTGTGCAGCGAATTGCTGATGCGCAAGGCGACCAGCGATTGCCCGCGAAAGCCGCGCGCCTTCTGGGCCTGCTGGCAAAGCACCTCCGGTTCGCCGTCGAGGGCTTGAAACAGACAGGCCGTGAGCAATTCCATCCAGCGCAACAACCGGTCCGCCTCGTGCGCGGCCAGGGCGGCGAGGGCGGTCATCACCGAGGTGCCATTGACGAGCGCGAGGCCTTCCTTGCATTGCAGCACGACGGGCGTGAGGCCGACGCGCTGCAACGCTTCCGTCGCCGGGAGGCGTTCACCGTTCAGACTCGCGTAGCCGGAACCGACGAGCAAGCCGGCCATGTGCGCCAGTGGCACGAGATCACCGCTCGCCCCGACGGAACCTTCGCTGGGGATTTCCGGCAGGACACCGCGATTCAGCGCCGCAAGCAACAACTCGATCAGTTCGCCGCGGATGCCCGAGTAGCCGCGCGCCAAAGCATTCGCGCGCGTAAGCATAATGGCGCGGGTCTCGGCGACCGAGAACAGCACCCCCTGACCCACGGTCAGGTGATGCAGCAGGTTGACCTGGTGTTGCGCGAGGTCCTCGTTTGAAACGCGGAAACCACTCAGCGGACCGAAGCCGGTGTTGATGCCATAGATGGCGCGCGGCTCGGCGGCCAGGGATTCGACGAGTTGCCGGCTGCGCTGAATCGGCAAATGCGCTTCCGCCGCGAGTTCACACGGAACTTGCAACGCGGCGATTTGCCAGGCCTCGCCGATGGATAGGTCGTGTCCGTTGAGCTTGATCATGTCGCTAGTGAAAGCGTCCGGTTTCTACAACAATCGGCTTGAACAAGCAAGCGCGGCCCTGTCTGCTGACACGCATTTAAGGAAAGCAAATTGGAATCGTGAGCCGGTAGGGTCGGCGCGCGGCGATGACCAGCGCCGCATGATAGGGGCGCAGGACCAACCTCGGACACCGCAGGACAGGTTGAAACGGTTCCGGCCCTGCACGGTCCGGGGTCGTCGCAGCGCGACGGCCCTGCCGTCAGACCGCCGTCGCAAACGAGTGACTTAATTGAAGTAATGGCTGAAAAATCCATCATCATCATCGGGGCCGGGTTGGCGGGTTTGTCGGTGGGCAGCTACGGCCGGATGAACGGTTACCGGACGCACATTTTCGAACATCACTCCGAGCCCGGCGGCGTCGCCAAAGCCTGGAAGCACGGAAGCTATCTGATTGACGGCGGCATTCACTATCTCATGGGCCATCGCCCCGGGCTCGCGTGCCACGAGATTTATCGCGAAGTCGGCATTCTCCACCATCGCCGTTTCCCCGACCTCGACACGTTTGTGCATTTCACGGACGAGATCTCCGGCCGGCAAATCAGCTTCACCCGGGACTTGGACCGTCTGGCGCGGGACTTGAAGGCCATCGCGCCGGAAGACGCCGGTTTCATTGACGGTTTTGTCAAAGGCATCCGCGCTTTCCAGCGCACCGATATTTTCGGCACGTTGGCGCAGCCGCCGGAACTGCTCGGCGTTTCCGGCCTCCTCAAACAGTTCTGGGGTTTGCGGCGCACGCTGATCTACTACGGCGGCCCGTTCAACGAACCGGTTGAAAAGTTCGTCCGTCGCGTCAAAAGCGAGGCGCTGCGCCGCATGCTGTTGAATTTGTTCCTGCCGGAAGTCCCCGTCTGGTTCGTCATGCTCATTCTCTCGCTCCTCGCAAACCGCCAGCTGGGTTTGCTCGAAGGCAGTTGTTCCGACTTCGTCGCCAGCATGGAAGAACGCCACAAGCAACTCGGCGGCGAAATCACCTTCAACGCCACCGTGAAGGAAATCCTCATCGAAGGCAACCGCGCGGTCGGCGTGCGGCTGGGGGACGGCACGGAACACCGCGCCGAGGTCGTCGTCGCCGCGGGCGACGGGTACAACACCCTGTTCAATTTGCTCGGCGGACGCTTCCTCAGCCCGAAGCTCAAGGAATGTTACCAGACCTGGCAGCACCTTTGTCCGATCGTCACCCTCAGTTTTGGCGTGAATCAGGAATTCTCCGGTCAGCCGCCGCTGCAATTTCTCCTGCTAAAAAAGCCGATGACCATCGGCAATGTCACGATCGCCGGGTTTCCCGTTCGCATCTTCAACTACGGCCCCAAGTTTTCGCCGCCAGGCAAAACCATCGTTCAGGTACTGCTCCATTCCGATTGGGATTTCTGGGATCAACTCCGCAGCGACCGCGCGGCCTACGAAGCGGAGAAGCAACGCGTCTGCGCCGAGGCCCTCGTCCGTCTCGAAGCCCACTTTCCCGGCATCACCGCGCGCGTTGAACTGACGGACATTGCCACGCCCTACACCACCTGGCGGTACACGTTGAATCACAAAGGCGCGTTCATGGGCTGGGTGCCGACGCCGAAGGCGCTGCGCACCCTGTTTCCCAAAACCCTGCCCGGGCTGGAGAACTTTTACATGGCGGGCCAATGGATCATGCCGGGCGGCGGGGTGCCGCCCTGCCTCTACTCGGGACGGCATGTGATCCAGATTCTGTGCAAACGCGACCGGAAACGGTTCACAACGAGCAACCCGTAAGCGGACGCGAACCCCGACTCGCGAGCCGCACATCTTCGGCAATTCCCTGCCCGCCGCAGCGGAATCCGATTGAAGTCGAGCGGCACCGTTCGAATGTTCGGCGGTTTCCCTTCCTGTGTTCTCCACTGGCACGCGGCAAGCTGATTTATGGGTATGCGAACTACCAACCCGACCCAAATCGAACAACTTGTGGAATGTTACTATCGGCCGCTTTTCCGTTTCGCCGCCCGGCTTTGTGACAGCCCGGCGCAGGCGCTGGTCCTGACTCAACGCACGTTCCGGCTCGCATTTGACCGTAGCCGCAGTCTGCCGGCCCCCAGCAATCGCCGCGCGTGGTTGTTTACGATTTTGTTCGCCAAATATCTCGCCGAACGCTCGCGCTCGCACCAGAGTTGAATGACGCCGCCGGGCCTGGGTCCGGCATTATCCTCAATAGATGCGGCGCATCCCGCCTGATCAGAAGCGCCGATGAAAACCTTCCCGCGTTTGCCGACCGGATTATTTCTCCCTCAAAATGGCAATCGCATCCGCTGCGTCCTTCTGCACGGCCAGATCGGACACTTCCAGCAAAGGCTTGAGGGTGGGAATCAGGCTCTTGTCGCCCAAAACCGCGAGGGTGCGGCAGGCGTCGCGCACGACATTCTTGTTCGGGTTCTGAAGCAACGGCGTGATCTCCGGGATGAGGCTCTGCGCCTTCAAACCGCGCAATGCCTTCAAGCCATCTATGATTTCAGCCTTGTCCGCGCTTTTCAGCAACGTGGCGATGTTCTTCAAATCCGCGTCGCTAACCGGGGCATTCATGATCCCCAACACCCGGGCCGCTTTGCGGGCGACGGGCTTGCGGCTGTCGGCCAGCAACGGCTTGATGGCGGCCTGGCAGCTTGTGCTGGCGGGGTAGAGCTTCTCCATTTGTTGCAGGGCACTGATGACTTCCTTCTCCTTGGCGGACCCCAACTGCGCGATCAACTCGTCCTCGGTCTTCACCTTCTTTGCCGCTAGAGCAGAGCCAGTGGTAAACGCGAAAAGACCCAGGGCCAGGGCCACGATAAAACATCTCTTAGTCACATTGTTCATATTTGATTCCTCATGATTTGGGCTGCCGCAGTTGGATCCCGTGGAGGGGCGAGCTGCGTCCGGCCATACCGGGAGTCCCGGTCTCGTTTCCAACCCCAGCCTGCGCGCGCAGCCTAGCGCAGCCCAATTTCTTGTCAACTGGGTTTGCCGCCCCGCCCGCGCCGATGGCAAATCGAATGGCTACTTGACTCGACTTCGCGGCAAAATAAACTGCCCCTCCTGGTTGAGGCGGAAGAAACTGTGGTTTCCGCCGCCCGCCGGTAGCCATGAGCTGGCACTCGAATTAACCAATGAAATCAAAATCCGCCGCCAAATTCCTCGTCCTGTCCGCCCTTGCGTGCGCCGCCACCAGCACCTTGGCCGCCCCCCTCTTCCCCGTGATCGTCAACGACCGCTGGGGTTTTGTGGACAAGGCCGGCACGCTGGTCGTCAACCCCCAGTTCGAACGGGCGGAGGCCTTCGTGGCCGGCCTCGCCGCGGTGCGATTGGGCGGCAACTGGGGCTACGTGGATGCCAACGGCAAGCTGGCCATCAATCCGCAGTTCGATACCGCCGGTGCATTCAGCGAAGGCTGCGCGGTCGTCAAATTTGGCGGCCGGTTCGGCTACGTGAATCCCGCGGGCCAATACATCATCAATCCGCAGTTTGACGAGGCCGGATCGTTCGCCAACGGGCGCGCCGCGATCAAGCTAAAACGTCGCCACGGCTACATTGACAAGAGCGGTACTATCGCCATCAACCCGCAATTCGACGATGCCGCGGCCTTTGCCGATGAGCTGGCCGCCGTCGAACTGGGCGGGCGCTGGGGCTTTATTGACCTGGCCGGCAAGATCGTCATCAACCCGCAGTTTGAACGAGCCGGCGCGTTTTCCGAGGGCCTCGCCGCGGTACGCCTCGGCCGCCGGTGGGGCTTCATTGACAAAACCGGCAAGCTCGTCGTCAACCCGCAATTCGATGACGTCCACGACTTCGCGAAGGGGCTGGCGCCGGCGCGCGTCGGCAAACTATGGGGTTTCGTGGACGCTAGTGGACAGTTGGCCATCAACCCGCAATTCGACGAGGCCGACACTCTTACCGAGGACCTCGCGCGGGTGAAGATCGCCGGCCGCTGGGGTTTCATTGACAAGAGCGGCAAATACGCCATCAACCCGCAGTTCGACGAAGCAGCCGCCTTCGCGGACGGGTTGGCACGCGTGAAAGTCAGTCGCAAAACCGGCTACGTGAATCCAGATGGGAAATACGTTTGGAATCCGACCAACTGACGCCAGCCTGTGAATATTGTAACATGTGACGCCTTTGCTTCGTGAGCCATGGACAAGAAAATCGCATTGGTCACGGGCGCGAGCCGGGGCATTGGCCGGGCAGTCGCGGCGGCACTGGCGGCCAGTGGTTGTCACGTCCTGATCAACTACCGCAGCCGTCAACCGGAGGCGGCCGAGACCTTGGCGCGGATTCAGCATGCCGGCGGCAGCGGGGAGTTGTACCCCTTTGATGTCGCGGACGTTGCGGCCTGCGGGCCAGCCGTCGCCGGCATCATTCAAACCCACAAGCGGATTGATGTGCTCGTCAATAACGCGGGCATCCGGCATGACTCGCTGATGGTTTTCATGCCGGCGGAACAGTGGTCGCAGGTCATCGCAACGAACCTCAACAGCTTCTTCAACGTCACCCAACCCGTCGTGAAACAAATGGCGCTCCAACGCCGGGGGCGCATCGTCACCATCGCCTCCACCGCCGGGCAAACCGGGGTGGAGGGGCAGACCAATTATGCCGCCGCCAAAGCCGGGGTCATCGGCGCGTCCAAAGCTCTGGCGCGCGAAGTCGCCAAGCGGGGCGTCACGGTCAATGTGCTTGCGCCCGGCTTCATCGAAACCGACATGACCGCCGGGTTGCCGCGCGCGCCGTTGCTGGCGCAAATCCCCGCCGGCCGGTTCGGCCAACCCGAGGAAGTGGCGGCCGCGGCGGTCTTTCTGTGCTCCGAGGCCGCCGGCTATATCACCGGGGCCGTCCTCAACATCAACGGCGGCGTGTACACCTGAGATGCCAGACCAAACTGCCCAGACAAAACATTGGTCCGGCTCCGGCCAACTGCGCGGGGGCGCCAGCGGCATCAAATTTTTTCTCACGGTGCTCCGGGTATTGGGCCTGCGTTTCACCTATGCGCTGCTGGTGCCGCCGGCGGTCTATTTTTCGTTCGTCTCGCCCGACGTGCCGGCCACGATGGATTACCATCGCCGGATTTTCGGCCCGGTGCCGTGGTGGAATCGGCGCTGGCTCGTGTTCCGGCATTTCTTTGCGTTTGGCCAGGCCATCATTGATCGCATCGCCGTCCTCGCCGGCAACACGAAGCATTTTTCCTTCACCTTTGACGGCGAAGAGCACCTACGCGCTGCGGTCGCGGAGGGTCGTGGGGTGTTGTTGCTCACCGCCCATATCGGGAATTGGGAAGCCGCCGGGCAGTTGCTCTCCCGCATCAACGTGCCCATCAACGTGACCGGATTCGACAACGAAGACCCGGCCATTCGCGCGCTGCTCAATCAATCGGCCAAAGCAAACTTCCGTCTGCTGCCGCTGACCGGTGCCCCAACGGACGCCATTCCACTCGTGGCGGCGCTGCGGCGCGGCGAAATCGTGGCCATGATGGGGGATCGCGCGTATGACAGTCCGGCCGCGAACGTTCCGTTTTTTGACGGCGAAGCGGCGTTCCCCGTCGGCGCGCATGTCATGGCGGCCATTGCCGGCGCGCCGCTGGTAACGGTTTTCAGCATGCGCGAACCGGGCGGGCACTATCATTTCTTTGGCTTTCCGCCCCAGCCGCCGGAGCGGCCGCCGCACCATCTGCGCGACGCGCACCTTCGCGCCTGCGCGGCCACCTTTGCCCGCCGCCTGGAAGGCATCGTTAAACGCGATCCACTGCAATGGTATAATTTCTTCCCGTTCTGGAATGCCCCAGGCAAACGATCTGTCGGCACCTCTCCGCCTTCATCCATCCAGCACGTCCCCTCCGCTTTGGCGCGCCCAAGTTCCGCCCCTACGGGCCCAACCTAAGCCATGCCCGCCGCCATCGAAACCCTCATCCCGCACCGCGCGCCAATGTGCTTCATCGCGGCGCTCACCGATTGCACGGACACCACCGCCCGCGCCACCGCGTGCTTCCCGACCGATCATTTCGCGACGGCGAACGGCGCGGTGCTCGAGGCGGCGCTCGTTGAATGCCTGGCCCAAACTGTTGCCGCCGCCCTGGGCCACCGGGCCGGCGCGGACGGAAAGACCGGCGCGGCGAACAACGGCATGCTGGCCGCCGTTTCCAATTTCAAAATCCACTCACCCGCACCGCTGGACAAAATTCTGACCATCGAAGTGCGCGAGTTGAAGCGCCTCGGCCCGATGCTGCTGATCGCCGGCACCATCTCGTGCGCCGACCAGTTGATCGCGGCGGGCGAATTGTCGTTGTATGCGTGAACGGGACGTCGCCATTGCGGGTTGCGGCGTGATTTCCGCCGTGGGCTGCGGCGTGGAATCGCTCCGGGCGGCGTTGAAGAATAATACGAGCGGCCTGCATGCCAACGAGCGGTTCACGGGCCCGCGTTTCCAAACCAACGTCGTTGGCGCCGCACCGCTCGAGGTTCCAGATGACGACAATCCCGCGCACCGCCTCGCCAGCATCGCCCTGCGCGAAGCGATTTCTGATTTCCGTAGGAGTCGAGGTGACGAGAATCTAAATCCTGCTCGGTTAGATACTCCGCACGTCGTCTCCTACCAGGCCAATCCAGACGCACCCCTTGCCAACATTCCCGCCGAACGCATCGGCCTCGTTCTCTCGACCACCAAAGCAAACATTGACGCCTTGGAACGTTTGTCCGCTGGCCGCCCGTGTTCGGATTCCGCGCGCCGCCATCTGCAACCCGACCTGCTGGCCGCCGATCTGGCCGCCGAACATGGCGCGCGCGGGCCGATTCAAACCATCTCCGTCGCCTGCGTCTCCGGCCTGATCGCCCTGATGCAGGGCGCAAGATTGATTCAGCGCGGTGCGGCGGACGCCGTGCTCGTCGTGGGTGCGGACCATTTGTCCGCGTTCGTCGTGGCGGGCTTTACGGCGTTAAAGGCGCTGGATCCGAGCGGCTGTCGTCCGTTCGATCGCGACCGCTGCGGCCTGAGTCCTGGCGAAGCCGGCGCCGCCGTTGTCCTCGTGCGCGGCGACCTCGCCCCGCCTCCAGCGATCACTCTTCGCGGATGGGGTTCGAGCAACGATGCCAATCACATGACCGGCCCGTCGCGCGACGGCTCGGGTCTGGCGCAAGCCATTCGCGTGGCTTTGACCGCGGCGCAATTGCGCACCGACCAGATTGATTACGTGAATGCCCATGGCACCGGCACGCCGTACAATGATGCGATGGAATCCGCCGCGCTGCGCACCGTGTTCGGTGCGACGTGCCCGCCGGTGAGTGGATTGAAAGGCATGTTGGGCCACACGCTCGGCGCCGCGGGCATCGTTGAAACCATGGCGTGTGTGCTGGCCATGCAGGAGCGCCTGCTACCCGGCACCCCGCGATTGAGCCACGCCGCCGAAGCCACGCCGCCAAGCCTGGTGAAAACCCCGCGCGCCGTCATCCAGCTAAATCACGTTCTAAAACTCAACACCGGTTTCGGCGGCATGAACGGCGCGCTGATTCTCAACTGCCCATCTTAATCTTACTCATCCTCTTAATCTTAATCTGATGGCAAGCCCCTTCATTACCGCCCGCAACACCGTGAACAACGCCGACGTCGCCGCTGCCCGGCTTGGACCGCGCTTTGGCCGGATGGATTTGACGAGCCAATTCGCACTGCTCGCCGTGGAATCGTTTGCAGCGCATTTTGATTCCATGCCGCGCGAGCGCATCGCCATCTGCCTGGCAGTCCGCGCGGGTTCGTTGGCCACCGACCTCGAATACTGGAAGGGCCGTGATGCGGCGGGCGGGCCCAGCCCCACACTGTTCACCTACACGCTGCCCAGCGCGGCCATTGGCGAAATCGCCATCCGCCATCGGCTTACCGGGCCGGGTCTGTGTTTCGTGAGTGGGGGCGATGAGTTGTTGGCCGAAGCCACCGACTTGATCGAGCGCGGAGAAGCGGACGGTTGTGTGTGTGTCTTTGCGAATGTGGTTTCACCCGGACTGGTGGAAATGATTTCGACCGCCCCCGCCACGAGCGCCCACGCTTTCTTCGTCCGGCGCGGCAAGCCCCACGAAGCCTCAAGCGGTTCGGATATAGAAACCGTTTAATAACTGACACCGAGGCGGTGTTTCGGTGACGTGACTCGAACTGTTCTGCCCCCAACTTGGGATCAGGGCACACCTGCTCCACGGTTGCTTTGCCCGGTTCAAAACGTTGTCACCTTTCGGCAAGTCCCTGCTGGACATGCTTAAACCCCGGATTTAAGGTCGAAACCAATGAAAGCGGCTACCTTCTGTCCCGTCCCTGAATCTATCTGCTGAACGGCACGCTTATGAACACCGAGATCCTCCGGCAGGTAACGAGCTTGGGAGTCACGCTCCTGATTGCGTTACTCGTCTGGAGTTTCTACAAGCGGAAAACTGTTGCATTAAGCGAACGGTATTCGACCTTCGGCCCCCGCTTCTGGACAGGAAGTGTTGATTCGTGCGTCTTGTGGCCAATCGGCCTTATTACAACCGGGCTGCTCTCCTTCACGCTTCCAAGGACCTTTGCAGCACTGCTGGTAATCGTGGAAAGCCTTGCATGGCTCCTCTACACGGTCGTGATGCATGCCCGGTATGGCCAGACTGTCGGCAAGATGGTAACAAAAGTGCGCGTGGTGGATTTTCGGACGGAAGGAAGTATTTCATGGCGGCAAGCGTGGCTAAGAGAGGGCATTCCTATGGTGTTGAGCCTTGGCTTCCTGGGTTGGGAGGTCTTTCTCATTCTGACCGGGAGTTTGGATCCAAGCACCCTCGCCAACGGCGAGGCACTGTTAGCCAACAAGGGCTTTTGGTTGCTCACAGTATTGCCCGGCTTATGGTTTGTCGCAGAGGTTCTGACGATGCTCACAAACGAAAAGAGACGTGCGCTTCACGATTTCATTGCAGGGACTGTCGTGGTCAGGACAAATACAGAGGATAGGATCGCCAAACCAGACGATGCACCAAAAGACGACGCCGCAACGCCGCTGGGCATTTCCATCGATGGTCACTGAATATTTGACTCCTCGGAACCCATGTATTCGATGGACGATCTCCTGCATCTTCTTCATTCAGATGGAGCGGATGGTTTGAGGCTGCACGTCGGGAAGCCTGCAATCATCGTCCTGGAGGGCGAGCCGCAGTCTCTCGTAGGGCCAGCCATCACCCCGGAGGAGTCCGCGCAGCTTTTGCAGAGCATCGCTACCACGAGGCAGCGGAGAGAACTCCGAGAGCATGGGGTGGTGCAGTTCATTTACCGGTTTCGCGACCGCGCCAGTTTTGTAGTTCGCGCCCAGATGGAGGACGAGAACGTTGGAATAGAGATTCACTGAGACGTGACCGCCCAAAGGACTGAGCGGAACGATGGATTGGTTCCTCGTCGCCGCCTTCAACTTGGCTGGTTATAGGCTTGGGAGTGATCAAGCGGAGGTGCGGGTTAAAGTTGCGAACGCGCTTCCATTCCCGCTCTTAATCTTCAACTTAATCTTAATCTCCCCGTCCATTTCCAACCGGTGAGCCATCAAACCCGAGCAAGAGTAAGATGAAGATTACGATTAAGACCTAATCAAACCTGCTCGCCACTTCCACTCGTAACCTCCAAGCAAACCCAACCGGACAGGGAAAATCGCCGTGACACGGAGTCGCTCTATGCTAACCTGCGCCGGAAGATTTACGAAGTAAACCCATGGCCATTTCAACGACGGAACTCAAAGCCGCCATCATCGCGGCTTTGAATTTGCAGGATATCACGCCGGCCCAGATTGACGACGATGCGCCGCTCTTCGGGGCGGGATTGGGGTTGGATTCCATTGACGCGCTGGAGTTGGTCGTGATGCTCGAGAAGAATTACCGCATCGTGATCAAGGACATCGAGGAGGGCCGGCCCGCGTTTCAATCGGTGCGCACGCTGGCGGCGTTCATCGAGGCCAAACAGGCTTCCTAGTGGCTGCGCGTGACCCAGTCATCACCGGCGTTGGAATCATCGCCGCGCCCGGCAGCGACCGGGATGAAATCTGGCAAGCCTTTGCCAACCGCACGAGCGGCCTGAGTCCGCTAAGCCTCTTTACCTCGCCGCGCTACGGCCAGGTTCCCGTCGGTGAAATCCAGCGGGACCTGATCGAACTGGGCGCGCCCTTGCGGGCTTCACGCAGCGACCGCCTCGGCTGGCTCGCCGCGCGCGATGCGATCCGCTCGGCAAGACTTAATCTCACCGCCATCGGCGACCGCGCGGGCTTAATCCTTGGCTGCTCGGTGGGCGGCTCCTTCGGCTGCGAAGGTTTTCTCACCACGTTGATCAAGCAGGGAAAAATGCGCCCGCGCCCCACGCGCTTTTACGAATGCGCCTCGGCGGTGGATTTGATCGCGGATGACTTCGGGCTGTTCGGCCCGAGCCTGGCCGTGGCGACGGCTTGTTCCTCCGGCGCGCTGGCGATCGCCACAGCGGCGGAAATGATTCAAGCGGGCGAAGCCGACGTGATGCTGGCCGGCGGGGCGGACTCTTTATCGCGCATGACTTGGGGCGGGTTTCATGCCTTGCTGCTGGTGGATGACGCCGGTTGCCGGCCGTTTGACCGGACACGTGGAGGGATGAGTTTGGGCGAAGGGGCGGCCATCCTCATTCTCGAGGCCGAGGAATCCGCGCTCCAGCGCGGGGCAACAATTCTCGCCCGCCTCAGTGGTTGGGGCGCGAGTTGCGATGCGCACCACGCCACCGCGCCGCATCCAGATGGCGCCGGGGCGCTGGCGGCGATGCAAACCGCCCTGCGCCGGGCCGGGCTGGCGGCAACGGCGATTGATTACGTCAACG